>DASSNA010000315.1:0-5646 GCA_035688445.1 Solirubrobacterales bacterium
GGAGGTCTTGCCGGACAACAGCGGGGAGGGTCCGGCGAGACCTCCCCCGAGTCGCCTGACCGAGCGCTCCGCTGCTGCGACCCAACCCGCTGCATCCCCCTGCGGTCCTCGCCCCCGGACCGGTTCGCCGTTGCCGTAGAAGCGAGCGGCAGCGCCGAGGTCGAGACCGCGCAGGAAGCGAACGACCTGTCGTGCCTCGCGCTGGTAGCCGGCAGCGTTGAAGGCGAGAGCAGCGGCCGCGGCATCCCGCGGCCAGACGTAGGCCCAGCCATCGCGCGCGCCGGCGGCGACGGCTCCCGTTCGTCGATCGGTCAGCGCCCGGATGGCGAGGAGAGAGCGTCGATACATCCGGTTGGCCCAAGCCGGCGCACCCGGCCCGAGCGGCTGAGCTCTCTGCAGCCACTGATGGTCGCTCCGTTCGGCGGCCCGGATCGTCAGACGGGCCGCCCTGTTGTCGCATCGCAGCCTTCGCGCGGCAGCTGGTTCGATGGAGCGCAGCGAGACCCGGACACCTTTACCTGCTTCGGTAAGGCAGGCAAGCACCTCTCCGGCGGCATACTTGACCCTCACCCGCCTCGCTCCGAACCGCGCCGTGGTGACGACCACGTTGGTCCCGCTCCAATAGCGCTCCGTCACCGAGTCGGCGGTCCACAGCGGCCGCGCCGGCCCGCCGCCGAGCGAGACCCAGGGCACGATGCCCGTGTCGCTCGGCACCGTCCCCGCCGCCTGCCGGTCGGACGGGTTGTCGATCAGTGCCCGCCCGCCAGGCCGCGCCCGCAGGTCGACCACGTCCCCGTAAGCGTCGATCGCCGCCGTCAGCCTCCCGTCGCCGACGACCGCCGTCCCCAGGAACGGCGGCGGCATCCCCGGCAGCGCCGGCGGCGTTCGCGGATCGGCCCGCGACCCACCCGAGACAAGCAGCGTCCCTGCCGCCACCACGGCCACAAGCGCCAGCGCTGCCCGAGCCCAGCCCATCCCCCAATGCAATCAGCCCCGCAGCCCCCGCTCCCGCTAGCCTTCCCCTGCGCAAGCGGTTCCTGCGCCCGGGCGAGGTAGCTCAGTTGGTAGAGCACACGACTGAAAATCGTGGTGTCGCCGGTTCGAATCCGGCCCTCGCCACTGCGGAGAGCGAGGAGGGAAGCGGGATTGCGCCGCTTCCCTCCTTTACGCTTATTACGCTTGGCCGAGCTGAGGCACCTTCGTCGCCCAATCATCGCCCAAACGGCGATGGCGCACGGGAGACACAATCCCGGCCAGCTGCTTTTTCGCCTTGCGGACGAGGCGGTCGAAGTTCTTCCCATGCTCCCGCTCCATTCGCTGCTGAAGCTGGGCGTAGACATCCATCGTCATGGTCGAATCCGAATGTCCAACCTGATCCATCACCCACTTCACGTCGAAGTTGTTGGCCACCAGGGCAATGGATATGTAGGTCCGCCGCAGCGTATGGGGAGTCGTATGCGGCAGCGGCGCAAGTCCCTTTGCTCGCAGTCGCTCACCCGCGAGCTTCGCCGCCGCGGCGACGATCTTGGCTACTCGCTGGCGGCTGATGCGACCGCCGCTGGTGTTCGGGATGAGGTAATCGTCGGGTCCGGTCGGCATCCCTGCCCGCCGAAGTCGGTCGATGTGCTCGATGACCACCTCGGCAAGATCAGGGCTGACTAGGACGACCCGTTCCCCGGCCTCGGTCTTGGCGTCGAGGATGCGTAGGTGCGCCCCCTCCGAATCGTGTAAACGAACGGCACCGATTTTCAAATCGCAAAGCTCGCTCACTCGCAATCCTGCCCGCCCCAGTAGCTCACAGATGACGCGACGGCCGATGTAGCCGCGGCCGACCTGTACGTCGTGCCGGCGAAGGTGGTAGGTGACGGTCGACTTCGCCAAGCCCAACTCGGTAGCGATCTGCTTGGGCCTATTTCCGACGGCCGCTGAGCGGAGCACCTTTTCGGCCGTGGTGCCCTTCGCGACCGATGCCGCCGCGAAATCGGGCAGGGCGATGTCCTGGTCGCGAGCTGCATCCAGGAGGGCCGCCAGCTCATCCATCTCCAGGTAGGTCCGCTTCGGCTTCGGCACCTTGATCTGCATGCGCTTGGTGCGTGCTGGGTTGTCCTCGCGGTGTTCGTCCTCGATTGCCTCGTCCAGCACAGAGGCGAAGGCGTCCAGGATCTTCTTGATCGATGCGAGGCTCAACGGGACTACCGTCCGACCCCGCAAATCTCGAAGGTCAGCGCCGGCTTCGAGCATCTCCCGCTGTTCGCGGGCTTCCGCTAGTAGGTGTGCCTTGAAGGCGAGTGCGAGATGGCGGTCGATTACATCGACTGGAGTGTCGGCGAAGAACTGGCGCGAGTATCCGAGTCGCCATTCGTAGTCAGCGGCGGTGTTGTCGGCGATCGGCCCATCGCCGATCAGGCCGTCGATCTTCGCTTGCAGCCACCAGTCCGTGTAGTCGGTGTAGAGGGGAGCGTCGTCTGCAAGCGCCTGCCGGGCGAGCGTCGGTGGCGGTGCTGGCCGCTCCCATACGCCGGCACGGACCCGGGCGAGCATGTTTCCCATCTCCGTTCGGGCGCTGGGGCCATCCCATCCACCTCCGCAACCGCAACCACACTCGCGCCGCTCGTGCAGAGTGACTGGTTCACGCTTTCCATTGACGCGGATTCGGATGTGAAAGGCGCGAGTGCCATCGGCAAGCTGGCGCGTGTCGATGGTTCCGGTTGCTTTTTTCGGCATTAGGCCCCCCTCTTTGAGGAGGGGCTATCGTGCCTTTCAGGCTTCATCATCGGGGCTACCTCCCGGGTGGTGTTGCTTAGGCGACCGGGCCGGCGTCCTACCGCTGGCCCGTCGCTGTATTTAGACAATCTTACGCGCCGAGAAAGCGGCTGCTCACCGGAACGCAGCTGCTCCAAAACTTCTAAGAGGTCGAACCGTAGCCGGCCATTTGGGCCTCCGAGTCGAAGCGCGCCGAGTTCCTCGGCATGGGCATACACCCAGTCGCGCTCGACGCCAAGTTCACTCGCAAGGGTTGCCGCATCGACATAGCGACCCGGGCCAGTTTGATTGTCCTCTCGCAAGAGTTCAACGACTCGTTGGGCGATCTGCTCGATCGCAGCGGCGTTCAGGTTCAACAGCTCACTCATGTGTGCCGCCGACGCTAGGTGGTGCTCGCAAGTTCTTGAAGGGGGGTGACCCCGGGTGGGAGGCTGCCCTCCCTTGCGGGGGGTGCGCCCTCTGACGGGTTATGCCGGGGCGACTGCCCGGGCAAGGCGACCGCCCCGGCAAACGCGATGCCCCGGCAAAAATGGCCTTTGCCCCGGCATCGCTATGCCCTGGCTCAGCTCTGGCATAGCCGGGGCTAAGCCAGGGCATCTGCCGGTGCAGCGGCATTGCCCTGGCAATGAACCGCGACTGCCCGTGCTTAGGTTGCGAGGACTGCCCGTGCAAAGAGGTCTCTTGTCGGGCCAGCCTCATGGTCCCTCCGGCCGCGCCACCCGCACCACCTCACCCGGCCGCTTCGCGGTCGGCTGGATCACCACCGCAAAGCCGGTGCTTAGGCGCTTGAAGTGGTCGGGCGGGATGACGAACTGACGATCAGGGGTCCGGCTGCCTTCTGCCCTGCTCCACCAGTTCTCCCGGCGACCGCCTACCTTGGTCGTCGTCGTCCAAGAGGGTTCGGTCCCGATCACCCGCGCCAGGCGCTCGGCGGAGTCGGGGTCTGCCTCGCGGTGGGCGACCACATAGGCGACGTTGGTAAGCACCTGCTCAGTGAGGGAGTCGGTCTGATCGTCGGGGCGGGCCGTCCTCAGATCGGCGAGGCTCTGAGTGCCGAGCAGGACGCTCAACCCCGCCGAGCGCGCTCTGCCGAAAAGGCGGTGAACGTGGTCGGCGGCGAGCGCCGCGAACTCGTCGACCACGGCCAGGCCCCGCAGTTCGCCCCCCTGCATGTCGGCGGTGAGCGTCACCAGGTCGATCACCAAGGCCGCGCCCAAGAGCCGCGAGGCGGCCGGGTAGCGGTCGGAGTCGATGTGGAAGTAGACGACCTCGCCCCGGCGAAGGGACTCCATCAGGTCGAGTTGAGGACCCTTGCCGATGGCGGGATCGAGCCAGCGCCCCAGCTCCCCCTCGGCGAGAACGGCGAGGCGGTCACGGCCGCCAGCGAGGTCGGCGCGCCCCCGCGCCGAGAGCCCGTCGACGTAGGCGCTCACCGTGGCAGCGACGTTGCCGCCGACCTGGGCGGCCAGGGCGTCGAGGCGGTCGGGGTCCATGAAGCGAACCAGGCCGGAGAGGGTCGGTGGCCACTGACCCGCCGAGCGCATCGTCGCCGTCACCATCCCGAGCAGGCGCTGGGTCGCCAGCTCGTAATGGGGCTCAGACCAGCGATGACCCGCCAGGGCCTTGTCCGTCACCTCGGTCGGGCCGCCCCGGGCGAAGGGGTTGTAGATGCTCGGGCCGGTGGGGCTCCACTCGCGGAGGGCGACGCCGGACTCGAGCGCTGCGGCGCGCAGGACAGCGCGCAGATAAGGATCGCCCTTGGGGTCGAGGACGATCGCGCCCATCCCGGCGCGGACATAAGCCTGGGCGATGGCAGCCTGGCTGACCGTCTTGCCCGATCCGGTCGCGCCCAGCACCAGGGCGTGGACTCCCTGCTCGGAACCGAAGGGAACTCGGCAGATCCGCCCGGAGGGGGTGACGCCGAGAGCGAGGCCGCCCTCGGCGACCCTCTCGCCGCCCGCGTGGCGCTCGGCGAGGCGAGCGCGGGCGAACCCGACTGGCCCCAGGGCATCGCGCACCCTCCGGGCCTCTTCGCCGCCGCGATAGGTGTCCTCAAGGTGCCAGTAGGCGCCGATGCCCGCCGCCGTCCCGGAGGCCAGGGCGAGCGCGAGGCCGAGCTGCCAGCCGATCACCCACGCCAGCGGGGCCAGCGGCAGGGCAAGCAGCGCCCAGCTCCAGCGCAGCGAGGCCGCCCGCAGGAAGCAGATCGCCAGGACGCCGGCGGCAAGGCCGGCGAGGAGCGCCGGCAGCACGGCGTTTAGGTGTTCGGTCAGCGCCAGGGCCGGGACGTGGTGCCCGTGGGGGTGGAAGGGGTAGATCCTGGGGGCGGGAGAGGAGAAGTGGCGGACCCTCATCACTCGATCGCCACCAAGGTTTGGACCCGTTCCCAGGCGCGGGTCTTCCTGATCGCCCGCTCTACTCCCCGCTGCGTCGGACCGGGCTCGCAGACGTAGAGGACGCCGCCGACCCAGCTCGCGCGCCGCCAGGCGGCGATGATCGCCTCAAGTCGGCGCGGTGCCTTCGGGGAAAGCTCAACCTCGACGGCGAGCGGCCGCTCGCCGATCCAAAGCGCCAGGTCGGGGCGGTGGAGTCGATACGAGCCGTCGGGGAGGTGGCCGACCTTGGCGCTGAAGACGGGGCGGCCTTCTGAGTGCTCGATCCATCGCAGCTCGCGCTCGGCGATGACCGAGCCGGGGCCGCAGCGCTCTTCCATTAGGAGCGCCACCGAGGTGCAGCGAAGCCAATGAGCGACCGAGCCCGCCGAGACGATGCAGAGGCCCAGGTCGAGCCCGGCGAAGCGAAGCCCTGCACGGGTCGCGCGCAGGACGGTGGGCTCTTCGCGCAGGAGCGCCAGGCGCTCAAGCAGTCCCTGGGCGATGCAGG
>DASSNA010000334.1:0-4065 GCA_035688445.1 Solirubrobacterales bacterium
TCTGCACGCCAATAGTCCCCGTCAACGGGGGCTGAGGCCCGCGTCACCGCGATAGGGCCCCGGCTTCGGCCGGGGCCTGCCGCCCGGGAAGGCGAGTCGCAGGATCGTCCGCTGCACCATCCCCAGCTGCTGGCCGAAGGGGCCGCTGTTGTAGGGGAGGCCGTAGCGCTCGCAGACGTCTTTGACTTGGGGAGCGATCTCGGCGTAGCGGGTGCTCGGCATGTCGGGGAAGAGGTGGTGCTCGACCTGGTAGCCAAGGTTGCCGCTGGCGACGTGGAAGAGGGGGCTGCCCTCGATGTTGGCGGAGCCGGTCAGCTGGCGCACGTACCAGCCGCCGCGGCTCTCGTCCTCGACCTCCTGCTGGGAGAAGGTGTAGGTCTGGTCGGGGAAGTGGCCGCAGAAGATGATCGCGTAGGCCCAGAAGTTGCGGACGATGTTGGCGGTGGCGTTGGCCTTGGCGGTCGCGCGGAAGGTCTTGCTCCCACTGTTCAGCGTGGCTTCCACCACCGGCGCCCAGCGGCTCTGCCGCTTCCGCCTCACCCGCCCGAGGAGACCGCGCGGCTGCTTGCGCTGCCGCCGCGTCTCCACCACCACGTCGACGGCCGTTGCGGCCAGGGCGCTGACCAGCGGCCAGGCGATGTAGTCCTTGACGACCTGGCTCTTGGCCTTGCCCGCGATCCCCTTCAGCTCCCGCTTCACCTGTGACTTCGACTTCTCGCCCTTGCGGATCGCCTCGAAGTCGAGGTCGTGGAAGGCGACGCCCCACTCGAACAGGGCCATCAGGACCAGGTTGTAGAAGGGCTGCAGCAGGTAGACCGGGTGCCAGCGCTGCTCGGGATCGATCCGCATGATCTCGTAGCCGAGGTCTTTGTCTTTGCCGCGGATGTTGGTGTAGGTGTGGTGGACGTAGTTGTGGGAGTGCTTCCACGCCTCGGCGGTGGAGGCGGTGTCCCAATCCCAGGTGGAGGAGTGGATCCGGGGATCGTTCATCCAGTCCCACTGGCCGTGCATGACGTTGTGGCCGATCTCCATGTTCTCGAGGATCTTCGCCGCCGAGAGAGCCGAGGTTCCGGCGATCCAGGCGCCGCGGTTGCGCGAGGCGAGCAGGACGGCGCGGCCGAGCACCGCCAGCCGTCGCTGCATCTCGATCATGCTCTCGATGTAGCGGCGATCGCGGGTGCCGAGCTCAGCCGTGACCCGGTCGCGGATCGCGTCGAACTCGCGCGCCAGCTCGTCCAGCTGCTCGGGCGAGAGGTGGGCGAGCGGGTTCTCCTGGGTGTCGATCGGAGGGGTCTCGGGTGGCATGGTGGTGGTCATCTAGTTCGGGCTCCTTCTCAAAGTGCGATCGCAACGTCGCCTTCCGGCGCGTTGACACAGGTTCGGACCATTTCTCCCTCTTGCCCGTAGACCTCCCCGGTCCGCAGGTCCCTCACTTCGCCGGCGCAGAGCCGGCCGATGCAGGTGTGGCAGATCCCCATCCGGCAGCCGAAAGGCATCTCGGCACCAGCTTCCTCACCGGCGACGAGGATCGGAGTGCCGCCGTCGCAGGCGGTTTCGATCCCGCTGGTGGTGAAGCGGACGGTTCCTCCCTCGCCTCCGACGGCACCGCCGCCGATTACCGGCTGGAAGCGCTCCATCTCCAGCAGGTCCGGGTTCCCCTGCTCCTCCCAGTGGCGGCTGAGAGCGTCGAGCATCTCGCCCGGGCCGGAGACGAAGGCGTGGCGCTCGCGCCAGTCGGGGCAGAGCTCGTCGAGCTCGGGTGGCGCGACCCGCCCGGCCTGGCCGGTGATGCGGAGGTGCGGCCGGTAGCCGGAGCAGCGGGCGTCGAGGTCGCGCAGCTGCTCGTTAAAGATGACGCCGTCGGCGCTGCGGGCGGAATGGATGTGGACCACGTCCTCGAGCCCCTCGTCGCGGTCGAGGCTGCGCAGCATGCTCATGATCGGCGTGATCCCGCTGCCGGCGCTGATGAAGAGGAGCTGTCGTGGCGGCGGGTCGGAGAGGACGAAGGTTCCTTCGACCCCACCGAGGCGGACGATGTCTCCCGGCCGCGCCTGTCGCACCAGGTAGGGGGAGACCACCCCCGACTCGACCAGCTTCGGAGTGATCCCGATCAAGCCGTCGGGTCGCCCCGGGTCGGTGGTCAGCGAATAGGCGCGCCAGTGGTGGACGCCGTCGACCACCACCCCGATCCGCAGGTACTGGCCGGGCCGATGCCCCAGCCATTCGTAACCGGGTCGGATCAGGACGGTGACGGCGTCGGCGGTCTCCTGCTCGATCCGCTCGATCCGGCCGCGCAGCTCCTGCGTCGACCAGAGCGGGTTAATCAGTTCGAGGTAGTCGTCGGGCAGCAGCGGCGTGAATAGCGAGCGCACCGCGTCCAGCGCCCGCCGGCGCGTTTTCGAAACCTGGGGTTTGGCACCGCGCTCAGCCACGAGTCAAGGTTTGCACCGATCGGTGTAGAGGTTTGTGAGGGCGATCACTCCTATACCCGCCCCGGGGGCGGATCAGTCGATCAGCTTCACGTCGCTGACTTCGACCTGGTAGCGGCCTTCCTGGTCCTGGGCGGCGGCCGCCTTGTTGAACCAGATCAGGAAGTACTTGGCGGGTTCTTCGAGGTGCAGTTCGACTTCGTTCAGGCTCTTGGCGTCGGTCACCGTGCCGACCGGTTCGCCCCATTCCCCCAGTTCTTCCGGCGGCCCCGAGGCGGTGGCGAAGATCTCCGCGTCCCAGCCGGGGGAGGGGGTGCGAATGATCATTTCCGAGGGTTGCGCGATCGACTTGGCGGTGACGTAGAGCCCGACGCCGGGGTCGGGGCCAGTCTTGGTCCCGGCGAAGGTGTCGGTGTCGTAGTGCTCGCTGCTCCAGGCGGTGGTGGTGGGGTTGCCGTCGATCGCGAAGCCGACCTCTTCGGGGTCCTCTTCGCCGTCCCCCTGCGGGTCGTAGTCGGAGGCGCTGGAGAGCGGGATCGTGTTGCCTTTGCCGTTCAGCGCGCCGCCCCCGCCGGGGCCGTTCTTGTCGCTAATCAGCTTCACCGCCAGCAGCACCGCCGCGATCGCCAGGACGAGGAGGAGGACGGCCGCCCACGACCATCTGCCGCGACCACCGGCGATCTTGCGCTCGGCCGGCTGCACCGCCTCCAGCACCGTCGTCGCCTCGCCGCTGGTCGAGCCTGCCCGCGCCGCCTCGACTTCGAGCGCGGTCGAGAGGTCGGCGATCATCTCGCCGACGTCTTGGTAGCGCTCGTTTGGGTCCTTGGTCGTCGCTCGCTCGACCACCAGCGCCGCCGCGGCGGAGAGTTCCGGCCGACGCTGCTGGACGTCGGGCATCTCCTCGTTGACGTGTTTCATCGCCACCCCGACCTGGCTGTCGGCGTGGAAGGGGACCTGCCCGACCAGCATCTCGTAGAGGACGACGCCGAGCGAGTAGATGTCGGAGCGCTGGTCGACCGGGTGGCCCATCGCCTGCTCCGGCGCGACGTAGTCGGTGGTGCCGAGGACCCGCCCCGTGGCGGTCATCCCGTCCTGCTCGAGCTGGCGCGAGATCCCGAAGTCGGTCAGCTTCGCCCGGCCCTCGGCGTCGATCAGCACGTTCTGCGGCTTGATGTCGCGGTGGACCATGTTGCGGGCGTGGGCGACGGTGAGCCCGCGGGCGACCTCGATCGCATAAGCGAGCGCCTCCCGCGGGTCGAGGGCGCCGATCCGGTTGATCCGCTGCTTCAGCGTCTCCCCTTCGACGTACTCGAAGACGATGTAGGGGTGGCCGCCGTCCTCGCCGGCGTCGATCACCGCGACCACGTTCGGGTGCGAGAGCTTCGCCACCGCGCGCGCCTCCTGGCGGAAGCGCTCGAGCTGGTCGGCCTGCTCGGACATCTCCCGGTGCATCACCTTCACCGCCACCTGCCGGTCGAGCGTGCTGTCGCGGGCGAGATAGACGGTCGACATGCCGCCGCTGCCGAGTTTCGCCTCCAGCCGGTAGCGGCCGGAAAGCGTCGTTCCGATCATCGAGCTTGTCGGGCGGGCGTCCATTTGCGGGTCTTTTGAGGGTAGTCGGGGTCGCGTGGCTCCG
>DASSNA010000012.1:0-10207 GCA_035688445.1 Solirubrobacterales bacterium
GGCCGCGGCTTGGTATGCATCCTTTGCAGCGGTCACCAACTCGACCTTCGGGCGAGCGGTTCTGCCGGTGCGCCCGCTGAAACGTTGAGGAACTGAGGAGGAGCGAAGGGATGGCAGTCGAGCAAGGAGGAGAGACCAGTCTCGAGCACGAGCTCGAGGCGATGCTGGAGATCGAGAAGTTCGAGCCGCCGGCCGAGTTCCGCGATCGGGCGAGCTGGAGCGACCCGAAGATCTACGAGGAAGCCGCCGCCGACCCCGAGGGCTGGTGGATGGAGCAGGCGAGGGAGCTGCTCGACTGGGACACCGAGCCGAGCGAAGGCCTCGATGACTCCAACCCGCCCTTCTACAAGTGGTTCGCCGACGGGCGGCTGAACGCCTCGGCGCAGTGCCTCGACCGCCACGTCGCCGCCGGCATTGGCGACCGCGTCGCTTTCCACTGGCGCGGGGAGGAGGGCGAGGAACGCGACGTCACCTACGCCGACCTGCACCGCGATGTCCAGCGCTTCGCCAACGCGCTCAAGGACCTCGGCGTCGAAATGGGCGACGTGGTCGGGATCTACCTGCCGATGATCCCCGAGGTCGCCGTCGCGATGCTCGCCTGCGCCCGCATCGGCGCTCCCCACAACGTCGTCTTCGGCGGCTTCTCGGCCGAGGCGGTGAAGGAGCGGATGGAGTTCTCCCACGCCAAGGCGCTGGTCACCGTCGACGGTGCTCGCCGTAAAGGCAAGACGGCGGCGATCAAGCCGGCGGTCGACGAGCAGATGGGCGGCCTGGAGACGCTGGAGAAGATCGTCGTCGTCCGCCACACCGGGATCGACTGCCCGATGACGGACGGCCGCGACGTCTTCTACGACGAGGTGATGGAGGCGGCCGACCCCGAGTGCCCGGCCGAGCCGATGGAGGCCGAGCACCCGCTCTACATCCTCTACACCTCCGGCTCGACCGCGAAGCCGAAGGGGATCCTCCACACCACCGGCGGCTACATGGCCGGGGTCACCGCCACCCACCGCTACGTCTTCGACCTCAAGCCCGAGGAGGACGTCTACTGGTGCGCCGCCGACGTCGGCTGGGTCACCGGCCACTCCTACATCGTCTACGGCCCGCTCTCCAACGGGGTGACCTCGGTGATGTGGGAGGGGGCGCCCGACTACCCGCACAAAGGGATCTGGTGGGAGGTCGCCGCCCAGTACAAGGCGACGATCCTCTACGCGGCGCCGACGGCGATCCGCACCTTCATCAAGTGGGGCGCCGAGATCCCCGGCGAATTCGACCTCTCCTCGCTGCGGCTGCTCGGCTCGGTGGGGGAGCCGATCAACCCGAAGGCCTGGCTCTGGTACCACAAAGTGATCGGCGGCGAACGCTGCCCGATCGTCGACACCTGGTGGCAGACCGAGACCGGGGCGATCATGATCTCGCCGCTGCCGGGGATCACCGCGACCAAGCCGGGCTCGGCGACGACGCCGTTCCCGGGGGTCGAGGCGCAGGTGGTCGACGAGTCTGAGGGCGAACCCGTCGAGGAAGGCCAGGGTTTGCTCGTGCTGGAGCGGCCCTGGCCCTCGATGCTGCGCGGCCTCTACAAGGAGGACGACCGCTTCATTGAGACCTACTTCTCGCGCTTCGGCAAGGAGCGCTACCTGGTCGGCGACGCGGCGCGGCGCGACAAGGACGGCTACTTCTGGGTGATCGGGCGGATCGACGACGTCGTCAACGTCTCCGGCCACCGTCTCTCGACCGCCGAGGTCGAGTCGGCAATTGTCGCCCACCCCGACGTCGCCGAGGCGGCGGTGATCGGCCAGTCCGACGAGGACACCGGCCAGGCGATCTGCGCCTTCGTCACCTTGCGCGGCAACGTCGAGGAGAGTGAGGAGCTGGTCGAGGGCATCCGCGCCACGGTCGCCGAGCGGATTGGCAAATTTGCCCGCCCGAAGCGGATCGTTTGGGCCGGCGACCTGCCGAAGACCCGCTCCGGCAAGATCATGCGCCGCCTCCTCCGCGACATCGCCGAGGGCCGGGCGCTGGGCGACGTCACCACCCTGCGCGACCCCGACGTGATGCAGGAGCTCGAGGGCAAGATCGCCGAGGAGGAGGCAAAGGAGGGCTAACTACAAATTGTCTCCGGTATGCGGAGACAATTTGTAGGTCAGCGGCTGCGCTCGGCGATCTTCTCGATCGCCAGCGAGAGCGCCTGCAGCTGCTCCTGGACGCTGCGCAGTTCGCGCAGGGCGAGCGCCTCGGCGCTGAGGTTCTCTTCCTCCAGCTCTTCCTCGACCTCGGCGATTTCGGGAGCGAGGAAGCGCTGGGCGAAGGCGCCGGTGAGGAGGGCGACGAAGCCGATCCCGATAATTAGCACGACCACGGTGACAATCTCGCCGCCGGTCGTGGTTGGGTAGATGTTGGAGCCGAGCGTGGTCATCGTCGTCGCCGCCCAGTAGATCCCGTCCCAGGCGGAGAGGTGCTGGTGGCTCTTCTCGAGGGCGACGAAGATGCTGCCGCCGCCGACCACGGTGAGAACGCTGAGCAGCAGCGCGTAGCGCAGTCCCTCCAGCGAGAAGACCTCGCGCGAGAGCTGGGCCAGTCGCAGGAGCCGGAGCAGGCGGAGCAGCCGCAGGGCGCGCAGCCCCTGCAGGCCGGCGGGCAGCACCGGCGGGGTGAGGAAGACGATCACGATGTCGAGCGGGTGGTGCCGCAGCCACAGCCGCCGGTCCGGGACGACCCACAGCATCGCCACCAGCTCGACCAGGAAGGCGGTCCAGGTGATCCAGTTGAGAGCGATCGCCACGTCCTTCAGCCCGCCGCTGGGGTGCGACTCGGCGATCGCCACCGTCGGGATCGTCAGCGCCGCCGCGATCAGCATCGGCGTGTTCAGCCGCTCCTGCATCCGCGTGCTGCGTGCGTCCATCCCCGGCCCGTAGTGGACGGGCTTCGGCGCGTGCTCTGCTGCGTGGGAGCTCACCGCGACTGATTCGACGCTTCGCTTGACGGCCCTTGCCCGCTGCAATTTCTTGGAGTAACACCGAGGAGCTACACTTAGGTCATGCCATCGAAGTACCGCCGCATCGCTGTGACCGCAGACCCGGAGCTGGGGGAGGCGCTGGCGCGCGTCCGCGCCGCCACCGGCACCCGCGAGGCTGATGCGACGCTGCTTCGTCGCCTTGCCGTGGAGGGGGCGGAGGCAGAGCTGAAAGCGGGGCGGGGCCGGCGTGAGGCCGCCGAGGACCTCCTGGGGGCGATGGACGCGGGTAAGTTCGACCTTGACCTCGCCGCCATTGACCGCTTGAACGCACCTCCGCAGAGCTGATGCCAAAGCAGGTCTGGGACGGCAACGGCCTTGTACTGGCGGACACCTCGGCTTGGATGCAGGCCCGGCGAGACCCGCAAGCCCGGGACCTCCTGTTGAGCGCAGTCGAGCGCGGGGATGTTTGCTGGTGCTGGCCCGTTCGTTACGAGTTGATGATCGATGCGCGCGGGGCCGAAGGGATCGCCGTGATCGAGCGAACGCTGGAAGGCTTGAGGGAGCTGCCGGTGGACCGCGGAGTCCAGCGCGCCGTGCTGGCGACGATGCGAGAGCTGGCGGACGGCGGCTCGCATGGAGCCCATCGCCTTCCCCTCGCTGACCTGACCGTGGCTGCCGCAGCTCAAGCCGCAGGCATCGGCATCCTCCACTTCGACCAGCACCTCGAACGCCTCGGAAAGCACCTCGGCCTCGAGGCGTACTGGATTTCGCCGCCCGTCTAAGCCGCTACAACTCGAAAGGCTTCGGAAATGACAAGACCCGCCGCGAGGCGGGTCGAGTCTGGTGAAGCGGGGAACCACCCCGCAAGTGACTGATACTCGCCTTCAAAGTAGCACGAGTGCAGTCTTTGACTCGATCGCTCGCGACGGTCTATGTCTGCGGAGGGCGCCGGACTCGAACCGGACCCGGTTGGTTGAACCGGGCAATGTGAGTATCAATCACTTGGAGCACGCCTGTCTCCTTCAACCCTCCGGCGGCTGACCCTAGACCCAGAAAATCACCACTTCAATAGGTGTTACTAAATTGGCTCAAAGAAATGACACTTCTGTGTCACTGCGATTCGAGTCTCTGCAGGAATTCGACGAAGATGCGCTCCACGGTCTCCGGCGCGTCGGCAAACGGCCAGTGGCCGCTGACGGGGAGGACGTGGACCTCTGCTGCGGGGAATGCCTCGCGCTGGCGGGTCGCGTAGGAGGAGGGGAGGTAGGCGTCGTGCTCGCCCCAGATCACCAGGGCTGGGATGTCGCGGTCTTTGAACAGGGCGATCAGGCCCTCCGACATGCTGCCGGGGTCGTCGGTGGCGCGGTAGAGCGCCAGCACCGCCTTGCGCGTCCGCCGGTCGTAGTGGTCATACATCTTTTCGACGAAGTCGCGGGGCAACCCCTGTGGCTCGTTGCGGTTGAGCAGGGAGCGGAAGGCGCCGCGGGTGGCGGTCGCCTGGAAGATCTCGCCGACCACCGGCGTGCGCCAGATCCGCGCCAGCCGGTGCCAGCGGTAGCCGGGGAGGACGCCGGTGTCGATCAGGGTGATGCTCGCCAGCGCGTCGGGGTGCATCATCGCCCAGACCAGCCCGATCGGGCCGCCGAAGTCGTGGAGAACGAGGTGGACGCGCTCGATGCCGAGCTCCGCCAGCGCTTCGGCGACGAACCCGGCGTAGCCCGGCACGTAGTGCTCGAAGCCGGCCGGGGCGATCGTCTCACCGAAGTCGGGCAGGTCGAAGGCGACGGCGCGCACGCCGGCCGATCCCGCCGCCTCCGCCAACCCCGCCCAGTCGTCGGCCGAGCCGGGGTTGCCGTGGAGGAAGACGACCGCCTCGCTCGCCTCGGCCGGACCCGCCTGCACGAGGCGGGTCCGGGTGCCGCCGACGATGAGGCTGCTGCGCTCTGCCGTTGCGGTGCTCATCGCGCCAGCGCGTGCCGGGCGTTGACCGCGATCGCCCGCGGGATCGCCCGCGGCATCATTTCCTGCGGCCGGATCTGCCGGGTCCCGAAGGCCTCGATCAGCTCGGCCGCCTTGGGGTCGCGGGCGGCGGCGGAGAACATCAGCCGCTCTGCTGGGTTCAGCCGTCGCCCGTTCGCGTAGTCGTGGATGAAGAAGGCGTGGCCGCGGAGCTCACGCGCGTGGCGACGGCGGTAGCGCGCCAGGCCCTGTTCGAGCGACTCGCTCCCCTGCAGCGCCGGCCGCACGCTGTCGGCCAGCCATTCGGCCGTCTGGAACGCCCAGCCGCAGCCGACCCCGAACAGCGGGTCGGTCGCCAGGGCGGCGTCGCCGATCAGCGCCAGCCCCGGCGCCACCGGCTTGCGCATCCGGTTGGTCATGTCGATCTTGCCCATGACCGGTTCGATCGCACGCGACTCGCGGATCGGTGGCGCTTCGGGCACGAGGGAGAGGTAATCAACGAGGGCTCCCTCGGGATCCTGTTTGAATTCCGGCAAGCGGGCTTTGGTCGGCATCGCCGCGTAGAAGGTGAGGTCGCTGTCGGTGGGGAAAGCGGCAGCCCAGTGCGGGTCGAGGAACCAGATCGAGGCGTCGGGGGAATACTTGGGAGGGGGTCCTTCGAAGTACCCGCCGTAGGCGATGCGGTTGTGCGGATAGGTCTTGACCGGTACTTCGGCCAGCTCGGCAATGCGCGAGTCGCGACCGTCGGCGCCGATGGTGAGACGGCCGCACAGCTCGCGCTCCTCGCCCTCGCGGTTGTGGACGCGGACGCCGGCGAAGGCCCCTTCCTCGCGTAGGAGATCCTCGGCGGTCCAGCCGAGCATCATCTCCACGCCGGGCGTTTCAGCGGCGGTCGAGCGCAGCATCGGGTCGAGCACCTCGCGCCGGAGGTTGACTCCGCGCGCGGCTCGATCCGGCGGCGCTTCGATCCAGCCCCACTTGGTCCACATGTGCATGCGCGGTCGCCGCGCCCCGGCGGCTTCCATCGGCTCGAGCAGGCTGAGCCGTTCGAGCGCCGGCACGCCCGAGGCCTGGATGAAGTGCGAGCACATCCGCTTGAAAGCCTTCGGGTCGGGCTGCTTCTCGACCACGGCCACGCGCAGGCCGGCGCGGCCGAGCTGGATCGCGGTGGCGCAGCCGGCGAGGCTGCCTCCGACGACGACCGCGTCGTAAGTGGATTCGTTGGTTGGCATCTTCGGCCTCCCGTTTTGAGCCGTTGTCATCGTACGGCCCGTACTATACGCTTCGAATCATGGAAAGCAAGTCGATCAAGCTGACCAGCACCTCCTACGCGCTCCTCACCCTGCTCAAGGAGTTCGGCCCCTCGACTTCCTACGAGATCAAAAGGGCGCTGGAGAGCTCGATCCAGAACTTCTGGCCGGTCCCCCACACGACCGCCTACGAGGAGCCGGCCCGGCTCGCTGCCGCCGGCTACCTCTCGGCCGAGCAGGAGGAGGGGGGACGGCGCCGCCGCGTCTACTCGTTGACCGAGAAGGGGCGCGAGGCACTGGCCGCCTGGGCGAACGAGCCGGCCGCCCCGCCGCAGCTGCGTGACGAGCTGATGCTGAAGGTCTTCGCTGGCGCTGACCCGGCACCGCTGCTGCAGCCGCGGATCGCCCACCACCAGGCGAAGCTGGAGGAGCTGCGCGGCTACCTCGAGCAGGTGCGGCAGATGGAGGGCTTCGAGGGCTCTGAGCGCACGCTCATCGCCGGCGTTGCCTATGAGGAAAAGATGCTGGAGATGCTGGAAGTGTTCGCTCAGGCCGCTGAGGCCTGAGGCTCCCAGCGGAAGCGACGGGTGGCGATGCGGATGCCGATCAGGGCCCAGATCGCCAGCGCGATGAGGTTGCCGAGTTCGAGGCCGCTGTCGCTTGCGCCCGGCGCCAGCGTCGTCTGCAGGCCCAGCGCCAGGTGGTAGAGAGGGAAGAGCTTGCCGATCGATTCCAGCCAGCTCGGCAGCGTTTCGACCGGGATCCAGACGCCGGAGACGAAGGAGAGGATCACCACCGAGAAGGGGGCGATCGTCGAGGCGGCGTCGGGAGTGGGGGTGAAGGCGCTGAGGGCGATCCCCAGCGAGCAGAGGGTCGCGGTGCCGAGCAGGAGGTAGAGGACGAAGGCGGGGAAGGTCGAGGCCGGGACCGGGATGCCGTAGGCGAGGGCGCCGATCGCCAGCAGCACCGTCGCCATCGCCAGCGCCTGGGCCTCGGCGCGGATGATCTGGCCGGCGATGAAGGTCCAGGGCGGCATCGGGGTGCCGCGGTAGCGCTTCAGCTGCCCGTTCTCCCGCTGCGTCGTCAGCGAGACGGCGAGCGTGGTGAAGGTCGAGAGCGCGGCGGCGTAGGCGATGATCCCGGCGGTGAAGTAGGCCTCGGCGCTGACCTTGAGGTCGCCCGGCAGGGTCGCCGTTTCGTTCCCTCCCGCGTTGAAGATCGAGTTGAAGAGGACGAGGAGGACGATCGGGAGGGCGATCGTGAAGATCACCGTCCGCGGCGTCCGCAGGGCGACGAGGATCGCCATCCGCGCCTGCGCGAGGGCGATCGCGCGGTCGCTCATCACGCCGGCCCCCCGGTGAGCTCGAGGAAGACGTCCTCGAGGTTGGGGCGGCGGACCTCGAGCTCGCGCAGCTCGACGCCGCGCTCCTCAGCGAGGGAGAGCAGCCGGTAGAGGTCTCGCTGGGGGCTCTGGCTCTGGATTTCCACCTGGTCCCCGGAGGTGGAGATCGCGCCAGCGACCGCGCCGCGCACCTCCTCGAGGCCGAGGCTGCCGTTCAGGGCGAAGCCGATCACGGTGCTGCGGCCGATCGCCTCGGCGATCTCCTCGGTGCGGCCCTCGGCGACGATCTGCCCCTCACGCAGGATCGCCACCCGGTCGGCCAGGTGCTGGGCCTCGTCCATGTAGTGGGTGGTGAGGAAGACGGTCTTCCCCAGCGCCTTCAGCCCCTCGATCATGTTCCAGGCCTCGCGCCGGGCGGTCGGGTCGAAACCGGTGGTCGGCTCGTCGAGGAAGATCAGGTCGGGGTCGCCGACGATCCCCAGGGCCACGTCGGCGCGGCGTTTCTGGCCACCGGAGAGGGTGCCGATGCGGGCGTCCCGTTTGTCGCCGAGGCCGACCAGCTCGATCGTCTCGGCGACCGGGCGCGGCGAGCGGTAGAAGCGGGCGAAGAGGGAGACCGCCTCCTCGACCGTCCAGAGCGGGTCGAGCTCGCACTCCTGGAGGACGAGGCCGACGCGCTCGCGCCAGGCGCGGGTCGGGGCGCCGGGGTCGACGCCGAGGACCGAGACCTCGCCGCCGTTGCGCTCGCGGTAGCCCTCGAGGATCTCGATCGTGGTCGTCTTGCCGGCGCCGTTGGGTCCGAGGAAGCCGAAGACCTCGCCCGCCGCCACCTCGAAGTCGATGCCGGCGACCGCCTCGTGCTCGCCGTAGGACTTGCGCAGCCCCTGGACGCTGATCGCTGCTTCGCTCACTGCCAACACGCTACCCATCTCGGCCCTTCGCCTCCTGGTTGCATACCTGGAGGATATGGAAATAGTTTGCTAAACTAATTATCAGAGCTAATCAATGCAGGCACAGGTCGACATCCCACTTACCGAGCGCGCCGCGCACTTGCGCACGGCGATCGTCCGCACCGCCCGGCGGCTGCGGCAGGAGGCGGCGGCGGAGACCACCGGCCTCACCCCGACCTCGGTCGCGGCGCTGGCGACGATCGAGCGCCACGGACCGATGACCCCGAGTGAGATCGCCGCGATCGAGCGGGTCAAACGGCCGACGATCACCCGCACCCTCGGCTGCCTCGAACGGGAGGGGCTGATCGACCGCACTCCCGACCCGACCGACCGGCGCAGCGCCCTGGTCGAGATCAACGGCGCCGGCCGCGAGCGGCTGCGGCGCCTGCGCAGCCGCAAGAACGCCTACCTGGCGCGGCGCATGCGCGACCTCTCCGAGGAGGAAGTCGTGACGCTCGAGCGGGCGGCCGAGATCCTCGAACGGATGCGGGAGGGCGAGCGGTCTTGACGGCCGCGATCCGCCACTCGTTCAACTCGCTGGAGGTCCCCAACTACCGTCGCTACTTCACCGGCCAGCTGATCTCCCTCTCGGGGACCTGGATGCAGACCGTGGCAGCGGTCTGGGTCATCCTCACCCTTACCGGCAGCGGTGTCGCCGTCGGCCTCACCACCGCCCTGCAGTTCCTGCCGATGCTGCTGATCGGCGCATGGGGCGGCCTGCTCGCCGACCGCTTCCCGAAACGGCGGCTGCTGATGACGACGCAGGCGCTGATGGCGATCCCCGCCGTCGGCCTTTTCGCCGTCACCGCGATCGGCGTGGTCGCGCCCTGGATGGTCTACCTCGCGGTCTTCGCGATGGGCGCGGTCAACGCCGTCGACAACCCGACCCGGCAGAGCTTCGTGATCGAGATGGTCGGGCCGGACCGGGTCGTCAACGCGGTCAGCCTCAACAGCGTCATCGTCCAGGCGGCGCGGATCGTCGGCCCGGCGTTCGCCGGCATCCTGATCGCCACCGTCGGCGTCGTCCCCTGCTTCGCGCTGAACGCGCTCACCTTCGTGGCGATGATCTTTGCGCTCTGGCGGATGGACCCGGCACGGCTGCAGGCGGCGCCGCCCGCCAAGCACGAGCCGGGGGCGATCCGCGCCGGGCTTCGCTACGTGTTGCGCACCCCCGAGCTGCTGGTGCCGCTGGCGCTGATGGCGCTGGTCGGGACGCTCGGCTTCAACTTCCAGGTGGTGCTGCCGCTGCTCGCCAAGTTCAGCTTCGACTCGGGCGCGATGACCTACGCCGCCCTGGTCTCGGCGATGGCGGTCGGCTCGATCGTTGGCGCCCTCGTCAACGGCCACCGCGGCCGCACCGGCCCGCGCCTGATCGCCGGCGGCGCGCTCGCCTTCGGTGTCTCCGCCCTGTTGGCGGCGGCGATGCCCACCCTCGCCTTCGAGGTCCCGATGCTGATGCTCCTCGGCGCCGCCGCCGTCACCTTCGCAGCAACGATCAACTCAACCCTGCAGCTAGCGGTCTCCCCAGAGATGCGAGGCCGCGTGATGGCCCTCTACTCAGTCGTCTTCCTAGGCTCAACCCCCATCGGCGGCCCCCTGACCGGCTGGCTAGCCCAGTCCTACGACCCCCGAGTAGCCCTCACCCTGGCCGGTCTTTCTGGTCTCTCGGCCGCCTGGGCGGCACGAGTCTGCTTCGCCCGGATCAGCGATGGCAGGGCCGGCGGGGAGGGTCTCGCCGGACCCTCCCCGCTGT
>DASSNA010000024.1:0-5388 GCA_035688445.1 Solirubrobacterales bacterium
GATCGCCAGGATCGGCCCGAGCCAGTGGGTCGATTCGAGGTCGGCGACCAGCAGCACCAGCATCGCCGCGATCACCGTGCCGCCTGAGGCCAACAGCGCGGGCCGGCTCTCACGCACCGCCGCCGGTAGCGCTTTCTCCGCCGGGGCGCCATTGCCGAGCTCCTCCCGGTAGCGGTGGACCAGTAGCAGTGAGTAATCCGTCCCAGCGCCGAAGATGAGGACCAGGAGGAGCATCGTGCCCTCGGCGTTTGCGGTGATCCAGCCGGCCTTTATGAGTAGGTAGGCGATGCCGATCGCGACCAGGTAGGCGGCGCCGACGGCCAGCAGCGGCAGCAGCGAGAGCAGCGGCGCCCGGTAGACGATGAGGAGGAGGATGAGGACGAGGCCGACGGTGGCGAAGAGCAGGGTGCGGCTCGCTTCCGAGGCGACCGACTCGAGGTCGGCGGTGATCCCGGCCGGGCCGGTGACGAAGGCGCGCAGCCCTGGCCGTTCGTGCTCACGGAGGAAGGTGCGGATCTGCTTCACCCCGGCGACGATCGCGCCGCGGTCCTTGGCGTTGATCGCAATGAAGAGCAGCGCCGCTTCGCCGTCGCGGGAGATCGGGCCGACGCCGTTGGCGACCCCCGCCACCGCGGCCAGGTCGCGCCGGTAGCTCGGATCCCCCGAGAACGGGTCGATCGTCGGCGTCGCCCCGGTCAGGCGCAGACGGTTGAGGCCGTCGCCGAGGCGCCCGATCGCGGCTTCGTCCGCCTGCGTCAGCCCGCCGCGGCGTTCGAAGACGATCACTGCCGGCACGTCTTCGCCTCCGCCCGAGGCGGACTGCAGCGCGTCCACCGCCCGGGTCGATTCCGAGTCGGCGGGGAGAAAGCTGCTCTGCCCGGCGGCGGTAACGTCGTCGATGTGGGCGTGGGCGAGGAGGCCGGCGGCGCCGAGCAGGAGCCAGACCGCGACCGCCACCCAGCGTCCGCGGGGGCCGGTGATCACGCGCTCAGCCTAAGAAGCGTCCCCGACTGATTTAGGTTCGCCTCAACTGGGTACAGGGAGAGCCGTGGGATTGAAGCCGCTACCTGCCGCTGCCCTGGTCGCCCTCTCCCTCGGCCTTGTCGCTTGCGGGGGTGGCGGCTCCGATTCCACCGCAACCACGACGGAAACGGCGACCACCACCGAAGAATCTGGCGGCAGCGCGGGCAGCGAAACGTCGGAAAGCGAACCCGCCCCTAGCGGCGAGGCAGCGAAGTCCGAAAAAGTCCAGATCGTCGAATTCAGCTACGAACCGGACCCCGTCGTGGTCCAGGCCGGCGGCAAGGTGATCTGGCAGAACGAAGACTCCGCGCCCCACACCGCGACCGCCGACGACGGCAGCTTCGACACCGGCACGATCGACGAAGGCAAGATCGGCTCGGCCACCTTCAAGGAACCGGGCACCTTCACCTACCACTGCGAAATCCACCCGACGATGCACGGCACCGTCGAAGTGGTCGAATAGCGCCCGATGCCATTCTGGATCGCCCGCCGGGCCGCCCCGGCGGTTTGGAAGCGTGTCCCCTGGAAGATGGTCTGGACCGTCTCCGTCTGGCTTGCGAACAAGGGCCGCGAGCGGGTGCAGAAGAACCTCACCCAGCGCGAGCAGACCGAGTTCTGGAACCTGGTGAAGAAGTCGAAGGGGCGGCCGGGCAACCTCAGCCAGCGCGACCGCACCCGGCTTAAGAACCTCGTCGGCAAGGCGATCCGCGGCTGAACACTTAGGATCCCGGCCCGATGAAGCCGGTCACGGTCGCCACCACCGTCGCCAAGCCCCCCGCCGAGGTCTTCGAGTTCCTCGACGTCCTCGCCAACCACGAGGGCTTCCTCGACCACTACCTGACCGACTGGAAGTTCTCGGGGCCGCAGCGCGGGGTCGGGGCCAAGGCGGAGGCGCGGGTCAACACCACGATGTCGCAGGACTGGTTCGAGTTCGAGGTGACGGAGGCGGAGGCGCCGCGGCTGATCGCCGAGCGGGGCGTCTCCTCCGGCGGCAAACGCAAGACGCGCGGCACCTACCGCGTCGAGGGGCTCCCGGACGGCGGCACCCGGATCGAGTTTGAGCTCGCCTTCGACGAGCTCCCCCGCAGCGAGCGCCTCATCCCCCCGCTCACCCGAGCCTTCGCCAAGCGGGTAAACGCGAAAGCCCTGCGCCGCCTCGCCAAGCAGCTCGACACCTGACTACGCCCCACACACCGCCGACGGGACGAAAAGCGGTCTATGCAACCGGTTTTCGTCCCGTCGGCGGAGGGCATGGAAAGATGCGCCCGTGTCCGAGGGGGAGCGAGACGACCTGGCGGAGCTGCTGGCGCGGCGGGCGCTGACCGAGGACGCGGCGCGCCCGGACGCGGTCCAGCGGCGCCACGACGCCGGCGGGCGCACCGCGCGGGAGAACGTCGAGGACCTGGTCGACCCCGGCTCCTTCGTCGAGTACGGCCGCTTCGCGATCGCCGCCCAGCGCGGCCGCCGCGAGCTCGAGGACCTGATCGCCCGCACCCCCGCCGACGGGCTGATCGGCGGCACCGCCCGCGTCAACGGCGACCTCTTCGACGATGAGCGCGCCGCCTGCGCGGTCCTCTCCTATGACTACACGGTCCTGGCCGGGACCCAGGGCGCGCTCGGCCACCGCAAGAAGGACCGCCTCTTCGAGCTGATCGAGCGGATGCGGCTCCCCGTCGTCTTCTACGCCGAGGGCGGCGGTGGGCGCCCCGGCGACACCGACTACCCCGTCGTCTCTGCCCTCGACACCCGCGCCTTCGCGCTCTGGGCGAAGCTCTCGGGGCTGGTGCCGCGGATCGCGGTCGTCCACGGCCGCTGCTTCGCCGGCAACGCGGTGATTGCCGGCTGTGCCGACCTGATCGTCGCCACCGCGAGTTCCTCGCTGGGAATGGGAGGCCCGGCGATGATCGCCGGCGGCGGCCTCGGCGAGGTCCACCCGGATGAGGTAGGGCCGGTCGAGATGCAGGCGCCGAACGGAGTCGTCGACCTCGTCTGCGCCGACGAGGCGGAGGCGACCGCGGCGACGAAGAAGCTGCTCGCCTACTTCCAGGGCGCAACCCCGCCCGGCCCCGAACCCGACCAGGCGCGCCTGCGCGAGGTCGTCCCCGAGCGCCGCCGCCGCGCCTATGACCCGCGGCCGATCGTCGAGATCCTCTGCGACGAGGGCTCGGTCACCCTCCTGCGCGAGCGCTTCGCGCCAGAGATGGTGACGGCGCTGGGACGGATCGAGGGCCGCCCGCTCGGGATCATCGCCAACGACACCCGCCATACCGCCGGCGCCGTCACCAGCGAGGCGGCCGACAAGGCGGCGCGCCACCTGCAGCTCTGCGACGCCTTCGGCCTGCCGGTTGTCTCCCTCGTCGATACCCCCGGCTACATGGTCGGCCCCGAGGCCGAGGCGACCGGGTTGGTCCGCCGCGCCTCGCGCCTGCTGGTCGCCGGGGCGGCGCTGCGGGTGCCGCTGATCGCGGTGGTGCTGCGGCGCGGCTACGGCCTCGGCGCCCAGGCGATGGTCGGCGGCAGCCTGCACGAGCCGCTGCTGACGGTCGCCTGGCCGGGCGCGCACCTCGGGCCGATGGGGCTGGAGGGGGCGGTGCGGCTGGCGCTGCGCAAGGAGCTGGAAGCGATCGCCGACGAGGCCGAGCGCGAGCAGCGCGTCCGCGACCTCACCGCCCAGGCCGAAGAGAACGCGAAGGCGCTGAACGCGGCGGCGCTGTTCGAGCTCGACGACGTGATCGACCCGGCCGAGACCCGCGGCTTGATCGCCTCGACGCTCAAGGCCGCCGGCGACGCCCGCCCACCCGGCGCCCACTGCTTCGTCGACACCTGGTAACCAACCGAAGGAGAGACGTGACCGACTATTCCGACCTGAAGGCGCTCTTCATCAACTGCACGCTGAAGCGTAGCCCCGAGGTCTCCAACACGCAGGGGCTGATGGACAAGTCGATGGAGGTGATGCGCGCCAACGGGGTGGAGGTCGACAGCATCCGCGCGATCGACCACGAGATCGCGATCGGCGTCTGGCCGGACATGACCGAACACGGCTGGGAGCGCGACGAGTGGCCGGCGATCTACGAGCGGGTGATGGCGGCCGACATCCTCGTGCTGGGGATGCCGATCTGGCTGGGGGAGAAGTCCTCGGTCGCGACCCACGTGATCGAGCGCCTCTACGGCAACTCGCACCTGCTCAACGACGAAGGCCAGTGGGCCTACTACGGGCGGGTCGGCGGCTGCATCGTCACCGGCAACGAGGACGGGATCAAGCACTGCGCGATGAACGTCCTCTACTCGCTGCAGCACCTCGGCTACACGATCCCGCCCCAGGCCGACTCAGGCTGGATCGGCGAGGCCGGCCCCGGCCCCTCCTACCTCGACAAAGACTCCGGCGGCCCCGACAACGACTTCACCAACCGCAACACCACCTTCGCCGCCTGGAACCTGATGCACCTCGCCCGCATCCTCAAGGACGCCGGCGGCATCCCCGCTCACGGCAACCAGCCCAAGGAGTGGGAAGCCGGCTGCCGCTTCGACTTCCCGAACCCTGAGTACCGGGCGTAGTCACCAGAGCGCGTCGTGCTCCTCCATCACGCCGAGGCCCGCGGCGAGCTCGACGCCGCCGAGCGAGCCGGTGAAGGCGCCGAAGCGGTGGCGGTAGCGGGAGCGGATCAGCAGGTAGTTGTCGTCGTGGGTGTGTTCTGACTCTGGGCTGAAGGCGAGGGCGTCGCCTTCGGGCAGGTCGATGCCGTCGCCACGGAAGTGGGCCGGGGGAGGCTCGGTGGGCGCGCCGTCGACCCAGATCGCCCGCTCGCTGCCTCGCGACGGATCGTTGATCCCTTCGACCAGGTTCCAGGCGAGGTCGCGGCCCTCGGCGCTGCGGCCAATGCCCGCCGACCAGCGCCAGCTGGTGTGGCGCTGGTGGTGACCGGCCGACTCGTCGTCGACGCCGCGGCCGGAGACCTGCCAGCGCCGCCCCGGCACCTCGACCGTGCCGTTGATCGGGACGCCGGCGCGCTTGCGGGTCCAGGCGCTGGACTTCCCGCTCGGGCACGTCGTTTCGATCGGGACGGAGTCGCCGAGGCGCAGACTCGCGCGGAGATCGGGAGCGTCGATCTCGAGGTAGGAGCCGTCGAAGACGACCTCGCGGCTGCCGGGGCGCAGGGCCGTGTGCGCCCACTGCTGCCGCGCCTCCCGATCCCAGAGCACCCAGAACGATTGCGCCATCGGCCCGACCTCGGCCCGCGCCGCGCAGAGCATCAACTCCTCGGCGAAGAGCCCGACGTAGCGCCAGCGCTTGCGCAGCTGGCCGTTGTCGAAGAGGGGCATCGAGGCGAGATCCACCGGGCGAAGGTACTCGGCCGTGTCGCTTTT
>DASSNA010000027.1:0-6329 GCA_035688445.1 Solirubrobacterales bacterium
CAACCCGCTGGTCGGCAAAGCCTTCGACCCGATCGCCGGCGAAGGCGCCTGCGCCACCGCCTCGGCCGAAGACCAGCCCGGTGTCGCCACCTACCGGCTGCCGGCCGTGCCCACCGGCGGCTACACGCTGCTCGGCTCGCCGACGATCACCGCCAACCTCACCACCGTCGGCTCCGAATCAGAGATCGCCGCCCGCCTGCTCGACGTCTCCCCGGAAGGGACCGAGCGGCTCGTCGCCCGCGGCCTGCTGCGCCCGGGCAACGGCGGCAAAGGCATCGTCTTCCAGCTGCACCCGCAGGGCTACCGCTTCGCCGCGGGCCACGTCGTCAAGCTGGAGCTGCTCCCCGCCGACCCGCCTTACTCGCGGCCGTCGAACCTGCAGGCGCCGATCACCGTCTCGAACCTCGAACTGCGGCTGCCAACCCGTTAGCGAACCAGCGCTGTTCGAAGAAGTTCCAGCCGACTACGACCGCGCCGGCGTAGAGCCAGCCGAGCAGGACGTCGAAGAAATAGTGCTCGCCGGTCGCCATCAGGGTCAGCCCCATCGCCAGCGGATAGAGCATCAGCAGCGGCCGTAGCCAGGGGCGGACGCGGCCCCAGAAAAAGATGGCCACCAGCATCGTGATGCCTGAGTGCAGCGAGGGCACGGCGGCGACGAGGTTGACGCCAGCCTGCCCCTCGGAGAAAAGCGAGGCGGTGCCCGTTCCCAAGATTTCCCATCCCCTGCTGGTGGTGCGGTGGATTTCGCCGAGGTCCCCCATTTGCCCCGCCATCCACGGCGGCGCCGCCGGGAAGAGGATGTAGGTGGCGAGGCCGGCGAGGGAGAGGGTGACGAGGCGGCGGGCGTAGCGCAGGAAGGCGAGCCGGTCGCGCGCCCAGAGGACCCCCGCCAGCGCGTAGGGGACGATGAAGTAGGAGGTGTAGACGAGGGTGAAGAAGACGTTCCAGCCACTGAGGGCGGTGGGGTCGTAGAGGTGCGCTTGCAGCCATTCGGTCGGCACCTCGCCGCCGAAGACAAAGCGGTCGAAGTCGATCATCGGGTGGATGTGGAAGCCGATCCCCAGCGAGTCCGCCGCCCCCCGGCTTAAGTCATAGGCCCAGAGCACGACGACGATCGGCATCCAGTCGAGCAGCAGCTGGACGATTTCCCGCGGCGGCCGCCCAATCGAGGCGCAGGCCAACGCGCCGCAGGTCCAGAGAATGACCAGCTCGCGTTGGACCGGGATCCCGTAGTGCGCGCTCCAGGCGACCAGGGCAACGAAGTACAGCCCCAGCGCATAGGGCCGCACCGCCGCCCAGGAGGCGAAGCGGAACTCAGCCGCTCCCTCACTCCTGATCTCAGCAAATTCACCAGTGGCCATCGACCGCATGCTATGCGCCGCAGCGGAGCCAGGCGGCGGACTAGGGCCGACCGTAAGTAAGTGACGGAAATTTAATAAAGATTTCTTGACTTATAGAGGTCGCCTCATGTATCTCTCCCCCCGGTAACGACCGTGAGGGCGGGCGGGCAAAGCGGCAACGGCGCAGGGACGCTCGCTGCCCTCCAAGCAAGGGAGAAATCACATGAATTGCAATCTGAAGCTACTGGTCATGCTCGGCGCTGCCGTGCTGGCATTCGCGGCGACGGCACCCGCTGCCTCCGCCTGGAACTTCCACCGACAGGACAAAACCGCGACGACCAGATTCCTGCCGGACGGCAAAAACAGAATCAAATTGACCGTCGCACTCAACGCCATGGAATGCCAGGAGACCGGGGAAGGCACGACGGAAGGCACGGAACTCTCGGAAGAGACCGAGACCGTGACCTCCGAGGAATGCAACATCGGAGAAGCCCAGGTCAAAGTGGTTCAGAACGGGTGCAAAGAGAAATACGTCAAAGGATTGGTCAACTTCATCGGCACGACAAGCATCTTTAACTGCCAGGCGGGCAAAAAAATCGAATATCAGGCCCCCGGCTGCACGGTCACAATCGGCGAACAGACCGGGCTTTCGTCCGTGACCTTCAAAAACATCGCCAACGGCGGGCTCGAATCGGAAAAAGAAGTCACAGCCGAACTGAGCATCGCCAACCTCAAATACGAAGAAGACAACGTGGCGCCGGGCAACTCATGCGTACACAACGGCATGATGCAGGAAAACGGTGCGCTGAACGGGCCGGAGCTCATCACAGATGAAAAAGGAGGCGTCATGAAAGGATTCTGGGTCGCCTAGGCCAGCGACTACCCGCTGACGACGGCGCCCTCGCGGGCGCCGTCGACCACAAGAACGCTCGGGTCTTTAAGCCCCGGGTGCAACCGTGCGCAGCCCGACGAGGCGGGCAGCGGCAGCTTGACGCTCGTCATAGGTGACGAAGGCATCTATTGGGTGCAGGGAGACGGCTGACGCCACATGAATCGCATCGAGGCTCCGGAGTGCCGGCTCCGCGAGCGCGCCGGCGCCGGCCAGGAGAGATGGATCCAATGGCTGCAGTGCCAACGCATCTACTAATTCCCTTGCGCGATCCAAAAGCAAATCGAGCGAAAGCGACCTGCCTTCGGAGGCTGCTCGATGCAAGGCACGCGGAATCTCGGCTAGGACGAGGTCGCAGCTAACCACGTCCGCCCCCTGCAGATAGGCCCGCAAGGCAGCCGACTCCTTCTCCTTCAGAAGGGTCTTCACCAATGCCGATGCATCCGCATAGAAAATCGGCATTGCTCAGCGATAGCCACGAACTTCTTCGAGCGCCCGGCTCAGAGCCTGAGGATCTCCGGTCGGCTCCAGCGGCTCCGGCAAACCGGCCCGCCGTTTTGGAGGCCTCACCCGCCCTTCCGCAACCAGCCGATCCAGGCCGGGTCCGGTCGTCGGCGCAGGCCCAAGCTCGGCCACGGGCCGGTTCCGGTCAGTCACCACCAAGCGCTCGCCGGCTTCGACCTTGCGCAGGTAGAGGCTGAGGTTCTGCCGTAGCTCGGCGACACCGACGGTCTCGTTCATGTACATGAAAGTAGCAGGAGCTGGGGAAAGAACTAATGAAAGATTGGACATGGCCTTACAAGGGCCTGGCCCGGAAAGTTCTCCCCCTCGAATCGTCAGCCGCTGACCGCGGCGCCCTCGCGGGCGCCGTCGACCACCTTGGCGGCGAGGTGGCCGGGGACTTCTTCGTAGCGCTCGAACTCCATCGTGTACTCGGCGCGGCCGCCGCTGATCGAGCGCAGGTCGGGGGCGAAGTCGAGGACCTCGGCCATCGGCACCTCGGCCTTGACCTCGGTGGTCGAGCCTTTCGCCTCCATCCCGAGGGGGCGGCCTCGGCGGGAGTTGAGGTCGCCGATCACGTCGCCGACGACCTCGTCGGGGCAGCTGATCGTGAGCTTGACGATCGGCTCCAGCAGCACCGGGTCGGCCTCTTCCATCGCCTGCTTGAAGGCCATCGCGCCGGCCAGTTTGAAGGCTAGTTCCGAGGAGTCGGTGTCGTGGTGTTTGCCGTCGACGAGGCGAACGAGGACGTCCTTGACCGGGTAGCCGGCGACGGTTCCGTGCAGCATGGCTTCGATGACGCCCTTCTCGACCGCGGGGATGAAGCCGCCGGGGATCGCCGCTCCCTTGATCTTGTTGACGAACTCGAGGCCCTTGCCGTCCTCCCCTGGCTCGATCTCGATCGCGCAGTCGGCGAACTGCCCTTTGCCGCCGGTCTGCTTCTTGTAGCGGGCGTGGGCGCTAGCGCCCTGGCGGATCGTCTCCTGGTAGGGCACCCGCGGCGGGTGCAGCTCGATCTCGGCGCCGAAGCGGTTCTTCATCCGCTCGACCAGGACCTCGACGTGGACCTGGGTGAGGCCGGCGATGATCTGCTCGCCGGTCTGCGGGTCGCGGTGGATGTCGAGGGTCGGGTCCTCCTCGCCCAGCCGCCGCACCGCCGTCGCCGCCTTGTCCTCGTCCCCCTTCGACTTCGCCTCATAGGAGAACGCCATCACCGGCGCCGGTAGGTCGAGTGGCCGGAACGCGAGGTCACGCTGGGCGTCGCAGAGGACGTCGCCGGCCTTGGTCTCCTTCAGCTTCGCAACTGCGCCGATGTCGCCGGCGCCCAACTCGGGCACCGGCTGAAGATCTTTTCCCAGCGGCTGGCCGATTTGCCCGATCCGCTCCTTCTGCTGGTGGGTGACGTTGACCGCCTGCGAATCGGAGCGGATCGTGCCGCTGAAGACGCGGAAAAGGTTGATGCGGCCGGTGTACTGGTCGGCGGTGGTCTTGAACACGTAGGCGACCAGCGGCCCGCCCTCGTCGGGGGCGATCTCGATCGCCTCGCCGTCGCCATCGAGCGCCGGCAGGGCGCCGCGCATCCGCGGTGAGGGCAGGTCCTCAACCAGCGCCTCGAGCAGCCGGCTGGTGCCGAGGTTCCTGGTCGCGACGCCGCAGGTGACGGGGAAGAGGTGGCCCTCGGTGACGCCGCGCTTGAGCGCGGTGACGATCTCCTCGTGGGCGATCTCCTCCCCCTCCAGGTAGCGCTCCATCAGCTCGTCGGAGTTCTCGGCCACCTCGTCCATCAGCTTCTCGCGGTACTCCTCAGCTTGGGGGCGCAGCTCCTCGGGGATCTCCGCCCGCTCCGCGCTGCCGCGCTCGCTCCCCTCGTAGACCCAGGCCTCCATGTCGATCAGGTCGACGACGCCGCGCACGTCCTGCTCGGCGCCGATCGGGATCTCGGTGGCGACGACGTGCGGCCCGAAGGCCTCCTTCAGCGAGTCGAGCGCGGCGAAGAAGTCGGCGCGCTCGCGGTCGAGCATGTTGACGAAGACGAGGCGCGCCAGCCCCTCGGCGTCGGCGCGCCGCCAGAGCCGCTCGGTCTGCACCTCGACCCCGGCGACCCCGTTGACCACGACCACCGCCGAGTCGGCCACCCGCAAGGCCGCCGCCGCGTCGGCGATGAAGCTGGGCTCGCCCGGCGTGTCGATCAGGTTGATCTCGCGGTCGGCGTAGGGAAAGCAGGAGAGGCAGGCGTTGATCGAGAGCCCCCGCGCCTTCTCATCCTCCTCGTGGTCGGAGACGGTCGAACCATCCCCCACGCTCCCCAGCCGCTTGACCGCCCCCGCCTCGAACAGCATCGCCTCGTGCAGGCTCGTCTTACCGCAACCCCGATGCCCGATCAGGGCGACGTTGCGAATCCGATCTGCAGCCTTGTGCGGCATCTAACGAAGTTACACCGCCTGTCCAGCCTTTCTCAAGCGTGGATCTCTATGGCCGCCCCTCCGCGAGACCCGGCGTGCGCCCCTCCATGTCGATCCGCGGCAGGATCCGCTCGAGCCAGTCGGGGATCCACCAGTTTCGGTCGCCCAGGAGCTGCATCACGGCGGGGACCAGGACCATGCGGACCAGGGTCGCGTCGAGGAAGATCGCCGAGGCGAGGCCGATGCCGAAGAGCTTGAGGAAGACTTCGGGCGAGGCGACGAAGGCGAGGAAGACGACGACCATGATCGCCGCCGCGGCGGTGATTACGCGGGCGGTCTTGGCGAGGCCGTCGGCCACCGCCCGCCTGGTGTCGCCGTCCTTCAGGTACTCCTCGCGGATTCGCGAGATCAGAAAGACCTCATAGTCCATCGAGAGGCCGAAGAGGATCGCGAACATCATCACCGGCATGAACGGGGCGACCGGCACTTCGTGGTCGATCCCGATCAGTTCGCCGACGAAGCCGCCCTGCGAGACCAGGGTCATCACCCCGTAGGCGGCGCTGACCGAGAGCAGGTTCATCACTCCCGCCTTGAGCGAGATCAGCGGCGAGTGGAAGGCGACCAGCAGGAGCAGGAAGGAGAGGCCGACGACGCCGGCGATGAACCAGGGCATGCGGTCGGTGATCCATTCGCTCTGGTCCTCGAGCGCGGCGTTGACACCGCCGACGAGGGCGGTGACGCCGGTGCCGCCGAGCGCCTGCGGGATCACCGTGCCGCGCAGGTGTTTGACCAGTTCGGAGGTCGCCTCGTCCTGCGGCGAGGTGGTGGGGGTGACGGTGAGGATCGCCGCGGTGCCGTCGCTGTTGAACACGGGCGCCTGCACGAAGGCGATACCCGGGTCTTCCCGCAGCGTCGTCGCCAGCGTTTGGATATCGGACTTCGCGCCGGCGTCGGGCAGTTCGGCCGCGATCACCAGCGGGCCGTTGGCGCCGGGGCCGAAGCCCTCGCTGATCAGGTCGTAGGCTTCGCGCGTCATCGTCCCCTTTTTGTCGTTGCCGGCGTCGGGGAAGCCGAGGCGCATGCCGAGCGCGGGCGCGGCGAGCGCCAGCAGGAGCGCCGTGGCGCCGATCGCGAATACCCAGGGCCGGCGCTGGACGGCGTGGCTCCAGCGCGCTGCGAGCGAGTTCTCGTTGCCCT
>DASSNA010000038.1:0-6826 GCA_035688445.1 Solirubrobacterales bacterium
CCGCAACCCCGTCTTCATGATCGACGAGATCGACAAGATGGGCGCCGACTTCCGCGGCGACCCCGCCTCGGCGATGCTCGAGGTGCTCGACCCGGCCCAGAACGACAGCTTCCGCGACCACTACCTCGACCTCGAGTTCGATCTCTCCGACGTCGTCTTCATCGCCACCGCCAACGTGCTCGAGACGATCCCGGGGCCGCTGCTCGACCGGATGGAGACGATCGAACTCGCCGGCTACACGCTGGAGGAGAAGCGCCAGATCGCCCGCCGCTACCTGGTCGGCCGCCAGATCGAGGCGAACGGGCTGAAGCCATCCCAGATCGAGTTCGCCGATGCGGCGCTGACGGCGATCATCGAGGAGTACACGCGCGAGGCCGGCGTCCGCAGCCTCGAGCGCCAGATCGGCACCATCTGCCGCAAAGTCGCGCGCCAGGTCGCCGAGGGCAAGGCGAAGGGCAAGGTGCGGATCTCCGGCAAGAAAGCGCGCGAGCTCTTGGGCCGCCGCCGCGTCTTCGCCGAGCAGCGGCGCCGGACCAAAGACCCCGGCGTCGCCACCGGCCTCGCTTGGACGCCGACCGGCGGCGACGTCCTCTTCATCGAGGCCACTTCGATGCCGGGCTCGGGCAGGCTGACGATCACTGGCCAGCTCGGCGAGGTGATGAAAGAGTCGGCGCAGGCGGCGCTCTCCTATGTGCGCGGCCACTACGCCGCGATCGCGCCGAAACTCGACGATGGCTGGTTCGCCGAGCACGACATCCACATCCACGTCCCCGCCGGCGCCGTGCCCAAGGACGGTCCCTCGGCCGGGGTGGCGATGACCGTCGCCCTCTCCTCGCTGATTCGCGGCCGACCGGTCCGCAACGATGTGGCGATGACCGGCGAGGTGACGCTGACCGGCCAGGTGCTGCCAATCGGCGGCCTCAAGGAGAAGTCGCTGGCGGCGCAGCGGGCCGGGATCAAGAAGGTGATCGTTCCCTCCCGCAACGAAGGTGACGTTGCCGAGATCCCCGAGCACGAGCTCGGCAGCCTCGAGTTCGTCTACGTCGACGAGGTCTCCCAGGCCCTCGACGCCGCCCTTTCTTGAAGCGCTCGCAGACGTTCTGGATCGTCGCCGGGCTGACCGCGCTCGGCGCCGCCCTGCGCTTCGCCACGCTCGGCGTCCAGAGCTACCACCACGACGAGATCGTCACCGCCAGCCGCGTCCTCCGGGTCGGCTTCGGGCACGCGATGAACGCGGTCAGCTTCAGCGAGTCGGCGCCGCCGCTCTACTACGCGGTGGCCTGGTTCTGGACGCAGATCACCGGCACCGGCGAGTACGGGCTGCGCTCGCTCTCGGCGCTGTGCGGGGTGCTGACGATCCCGGTCGCCTACCTGGTCGGCCGCGAGCTGCGGGGGCGGCGGGTCGGCCTGCTGAGCGCGGCGCTGGTCGCGGTCAACCCGATGCTGCTCTGGTATTCGCAGGAGGCGCGGGCCTACGCGATGCTGGCGCTCTTCTGCGCGCTCTCGCTGCTCTACTGCGTGCGGGCACTGCGCGGCGGGAGGTCGCGCGACCAAAAACGCGACTTCGTCGCCTGGGGCGTCTTCTCCGCCCTCGCCCTGGCGACCCACTACTTCGCTGTCTTCCCGCTCGCCGCCGAGGTGCTCCTGCTGCTGCGCCGCCGCGGCCGCGCGACCCTGCGGGGGCTGTGGATCATCGCCGCGGTCGCGCTGGCGCTGGCGCCGCTGGTGATCCACCAGATGTCCTACGGGCACACCGAATGGATCGGCAAGTTCAGCCTCGGCCACCGGCTCTGGGAAACGATGGCGACCTTCGTCAGCGGCGAGACCGGCGACATCATCGGCCGGCCCGAGCAGCCGGGCTTCGCGGTGGTGCCGCTGGCGCTCGTGTTCGGCACCTTCGCCTTGCTGGCGGTGCGGGGGACGCGCGAGGAGCGGCGCGTGGCCGGGGCGCCGTTGGCGGTGGGTGCGGTCACCGTCGGGATCCCGCTGCTGCTGGCGATCGCCTCAACCAGCAAGGACTACGTGCTCGCCCGCAACCTGCTGCCGGCGCTGGTTCCCTTCCTGCTCGTCGTCGCGATCGGGCTCAGCGTTGAGAGGGCGCGCCGGCTCGGGACCGCGATCGCCGCGGCGCTGCTCGTCTACTCATTGGGCTTCTGCATCTGGGCGAGTGCTTCGCCCAGCCTCCAGCGCCCGGACTGGAGCGTTGTTGCCGAGCACCTCGGCGAACCGCAAGCGCCGCGGGCGATCGTCACCTGGACGCTCGGCGAGGCGCCGCTGCGCTACTACCTCTCGACCGGGGCGATCCAGCTGAAACCCTCGGAAGGCTTCGATTGGCTGGTGCACGAAGTCGATTTCGTCGCCGAAGGCCCGATGCCGCCTCCCCCGCAGTGGCTGCTGGGGCCCGGTTTCCGCCAAGTCGCCTACGAAGACACCGGCCGGCTCTTCATCCGCCGCTTCCGCCTGCTCGGCCCGGAACTGGTGCCGCTGCGGCTGAAGGTCTTGCGCAGCGCCCAACTGGGTTGGCGCAATAACGGTGTCTTATTAGATGGGGTGGGGCCTGGCTAATCCGCTGCCAATGGACGCTTGGCGCCGCTCACCCTGGGTAGAGGGTTATTCTGGTGTCGGCCACGGAATCAAGCGAGGAGATGGCATGAGCAAGACCAAGGCGGCGCGCGCTGGCGACATCTATGAGACCGCCCGCGAAAATCCCTATGTGCAGCGCCTGATCGAAGACGAAGAGCTGCGCGACAGTCTTAAGGACGCTTTTGAAGCGTCCAAGCGTGCATACGGGCGCGCGACCGGCAACGGCAAGGGCACGGTCAAGGCCGTGACCAGCGATAAGAAAGTGCAGAAGGAACTGCGCAAGGCAGCCGAGAACCTGCAGGACGCGAGCGAGCGCCTGCGTGAGTCGAAGAAGCGCAAGGGCGGCCTCGGGCGGCTGCTGGTGATCGCGATCGTCGGCGCGGTAATTGCGCTTGCTGTCAGCGAGGGCGCCCGCAAGGCGGTGCTCGACGCCCTCTTCGGCGCCGAAGAGGAGTTCGAGTACACCTCCACCACCAGCATCAACGGGTCCTGAGCTAGGCCTGCATGGAGGCAGCGACCAAAGAGCGAGAGCTCAGCGGCGATAAGGCACAGCGCATCGTCGATGCGATGCGCGAATCCGTGGCCCGGCGCGGCGCCGCCGGCTCGACCTTTGAGCACGTCGCCCGCGAAGCGGGCGTCAGCCGCGGCCTCCTCCACTACTACTTCGGGACCAAGGAGCGGCTGCTAGTAGAGGTAGTGCGGCGGGACACCGAGCTGCGCCTCGATCGCCTCGACGAGCGGCTGGGGTCGGCGAAGACCGGCGACGACGTGATCGATGCCCTCGTCGCCAGCCTCACCGACATGATCGAGAACGAACCCGGCTTCTTCCTCCTCCTCTACGAGCTCTTCAGCGCCGGCCGCCGCAACCCCGATATCCAGCACGAGGTCGGCCAGCTCTTCGAGCGCACCCGCTCCCACGTCGCCGAAGTGCTCCGCAGCAAGGACGAGGAGGGAGTGCTGAGCCTCCGCTTCCCCGCCGACGACGTCGTCTCCTACCTCTTCGCACTCGGAGACGGCTTCGCCCTGCAAGCCCTCTCCGACCCCTCCCGCGACAGCTCCGGCGCCTTCGTAGTCGGCGCCGCCTCAGCGCGCTACCTGCTCGTCTCCGACGAGTAGGTAGCGCGGGCGCAAACCGCCTGCGGCAAGTGACGCCGCTCACGCCTATCCCTTCTATGTAGGGACCGGACTATCGCTTCTCGGGTAGGAGGTCTCCGCCGTACGGAATGCGCAGATTCATCCCCAGCATGCCCCCATCTCCCCGTCCGATGTAGGCCATGCAGACAACCCGCTTGCCCTCCTCGTTCAGTAGCCGAATTCGCTTGTTGTAGCGCTTAGCGTTGCCTCGGCCCAAGTAGCCGACGTGCTGCCCTTGGACGACGACTTTGACAGCGAACTTGTCATGGGGATTGCTGGGCTCTCGTACAAGCTCGGCGCTGCACTCATAGCCATGCTGCCCGGACGACGGACACCGACTGACCTCCTTCAGCGCAGGCTGATAATGCGACTCGCCCACCACCTGCATTTTCATGCAGTCGTCATAACGGCTCCAGTCCGGCGTTTCACCGGTAACAATTCGGCCGGTCATGGAGTGCCCGGGTCTGGCGGCGGATGCGACCTGAGGCTTGGGTTTCTCGAGGCCGAATACCTTCTGCCAGAGCTTTGCTTTCTCTTGCATGGCGGCAGCCTAAGTGCTCGACGGAGGTCACGTAAGGCCAATTCATTAGGTCTTGCCGTATTGCAACCGTCCCATGTACACAGATGTCTTGAGCCTCGGCCATGAGAGGGAGCACAAGGCATATGCCCATTGGCCGGAGCCGAGACTGATTTCGCTTCTACATAGAAGGGATAGGCGTGACGCCGCTCACGTAGTGATGCGGCTCACAGACCCTGCCCGCCGCTGAGCGAGAGGCTCGTTCGTACGCATACGAGCGACGAGGAGGGCGGCATGAGAGACGCGATGAGGGCACTGGCGGGGTTCCTGGGACGGAGGCGTTGGTGGGTCCTCGGCGCCTGGATCGCGATCGTCGTCCTCGCTCTTCCCTTCGCCAAGCAGCAGACCGACCACCTCACCGGTGGTGGTTTCGACGTTCCCGGTAGCCAGTCGCTGAAGGTGAGCGAATCGCTGCAGGAAGACTTCGGCTCGCAGGCGAACGGGATCTCAGTGGTGCTGAAGGCGGCGCCGAGCGCGACCGCGACGCAGCGCGACCGGGCCGTGGCGCGGGTGCGGGCGCAGGTGGCGAAGCTCGAAGACGTGACCCTGCCGCCGGCCGCCGCCGCGCAGGCGCGTCGCCAACTGCAGAGCTCGGATGTGGTGCTGCTGCCGCTGCGCAGCGATCTCTCTTCCGACGAGCTGATCGACAAGGCTGCGACCCTGCGCGAAGACCTCGAACCGGGGAGCGCCGCGGCGGGCGTCACTCCTTACTTGGTCGGGCAGCCGACGATCTGGGCCGGGATGCAGGAAATCTCGAAGGAAGACCTCTCCAAGGCCGAGGCGAGCGGCTTCCCGATCGTCGCGATCATCCTCCTCGTCGTCTTCGGCTCACTCGCGGCGGCGGTGCTGCCACTGGCACTCGGCTTCGTCAGTGTCCTCGTCACTGGCGCCCTCATCTACTTCATCTCGCTGCAGATGACGACCTCGGTCTTCGTCACCAACATGGCGTCGATGATCGGGATCGGGGTGGCGATCGACTACTCACTCTTCATCCTCGCCCGCTATCGCGAGGAGCGCGAGGCCGGCCACGACAAGCGCGAGGCGCGGTCGCTGGCGCTCTCCACCTCGGGCCTCGCTGTCACCTTCTCCGGCCTCGCGGTGATTATTTCCCTGGCGGGGCTGTGGATGGTCGACAACCAGGCGCTGCGCTCGATGGCGCTGGGAGCGATGACCGTGGTCGCGGTCTCGATCCTGACCGCGACGACGCTACTGCCGGCGCTGATCGCGCTGCTCGGCGACCGGGTGCTGCCGGGCGGGATCGTCGGCCGGGTCGAGGCGTTCTTCCGGCGCCGCTTCTACCGCCGCCACACGGCCGAGCAGCTGGCGGCCGAGCACAACCGCTTCTGGCGTGCCTGGACCACGCGGGTGATGGCGCGGCCGTGGACGGCGGTGATCGGGGTCGCCGCCGTGCTGCTGGTGCTGGCGAGCCCGCTGCTCTCACTTGACACTGGCACCGAAGCGCTAGCGCAGTTCCCCAAGGAAAATGACGTGCGGGTCGGCAACGAAATCGCCTCGCAGCAGTTGGGCGGCGGCGCCGACCCGATCCAGGTCGTCGCCAGCTTCGAAGGCGCCCCCGGCGCGAGGGGCAAGGCCGCGGTCGCCGGCTTCGTCCGCCGGCTGGAAGGGATCGCGGGGGTGAGCTCGGTGGCGCCGCCCGCCTTCGCCAACAACAGCGCCCTGATCCAGGCGACTCCAAGCGCCTCGAGCGAGTCCGACGCGGCGGCGGCGCTGGTCGTGCGGATGCGGGACACGATCGTCCCGGCCTCGGCCCTGGCGCAGCAGGCCGAAGTCAACGTCGGCGGCGAGACCGCCCGCAGCCACGACACCCGCGAGCAGATCTCCGGCTCGATGTGGAAGATCATCCTCTTCGTCCTCGCCCTCAGCTTCCTCGTGCTGATGGTGATGCTGCGCTCGCTGCTGCTGCCGCTGAAGGCGGTGCTGATGAACCTGCTCTCGATCGGCGCGGCCTTCGGCGTCCTCGTCGCGATCTTCCAGTGGGGCTGGCTCGACGGCTTTCTCGGATTCGAAAGCCAGGGGGCGCTGGACACGATCAACGTGCCGCTGATCTTCGCCGTCGTCTTCGGCCTCTCGATGGACTACGAGGTGTTCCTGATGTCGCGGATCCGCGAGCGCTACATGCTCCACGGCGACAACGAGCGCGCCGTCGCCGAGGGCCTCTCGACCAGCGCCCGGACGATCTCCTCGGCGGCGCTGATCATGACCGCGGTCTTCGCCGTCTTCGTCCTAACCGGCGTCCCCTCGATCAAGGAGCTCGGCCTCGGCTGCGCCGTCGCGATCGCGCTCGACGCCACCCTCGTCCGCCTCATCCTCGTCCCCGCGGCGATGAAGCTGATGGGCAACTGGAACTGGTGGATGCCCTCCTGGCTCGACCGCATCGTCCCCGACCTCAGCTTCGAGGGCGGCGAGCGCGAGCCGGAGCCTGCGAAGGCGTAAGCGCTTGGCAGTAGGGAGGGGTGGGTGTCACTCGCTCCGACAAAAGCCGAGCTAATTAGCTCGGCTTTTTGAGTATCC
>DASSNA010000042.1:0-8293 GCA_035688445.1 Solirubrobacterales bacterium
TGGAGTCCTCCAGCGGTAGTTGGCACTGAGGGAGGGTTCATCGCGGAGGTGCCGCTGCACTTCGCGGATCTGGCGGATCAGCAGCAAGCCTTGGTTCTGGATTTGTCGGACCCTCTCTCCTCTGACCCCGAGTTCTTCGCCGATCTCCCGCAGCGAGTGCCGCCTGCCGTCCCACATGCCGGAGCGCATCCGGAGGATGTGCGCGGCGCGATCGTCCAAGTCAAAGAGCTCGGCTTTTCCGAAGGTGTCCAGCTCAGGGGACGGCAAGTAGACCGGATCGGACACGAGATGTCAGGAGGGATGAATCCCCGCGTCCTGCAGGGGAGCGGGGCGCTTTTCGACCCGTCGCAGGATCATTTTTTTTTCCGCGAGGATCGCCTTTTGCGCTTCTTAAGACGAACCGCGCGAGCATCCCCAAACCAATCGCCTCCGGTACTTAGCCGGACTAGCACCTTCCAGTCTCCGGGCATCTGGGTTAGCGCACCTACGACGCCGTGTCCTTTCGGCGTTACGACGGGGTCCCCAAGCTCGAAGGGTGGCTGGTTGTCAGGCGCGTCAGCCATGCGTCAGTCCACTGTTCCGGCTTGCTGAAGCACCGCCGATAGGGACATTGTTGGTTCGCTCGATCATGGAGGCGGGCGCAACCTTTCCGAACGAGTCCCTTGCTTGTCAATGCCGTACCGCTAAGGCTTCCTACAGCGACCAGGGAGTTCGTAACCAAATCGAAGGCCGGCGTGGGAGGGAGGACGCCAATCACCCAGCGCCCCCCATGCCCCCTCGCCTGCCTGTCTCTTATGCACCCTTGAGGATGTGCATGAGGGGCAGCTGCGGCTGAGTGTTCTTGAGCTTCACGCGAACTCACCTCCCTCCCATTTCGGTCCGACTTCAGAAGGGCGCGAGTTTACTAAAAAACTTTAGACCACTGGAGAACGGTCAAGGAACTGACCGGCTCATACGGCCAAATCCGGCTGCTTGCGCGGTTAGACTCGACTGCTCAAATTGGCTTGAAAGGAGGAGGCGGAGGCATGGGGAAGGAACGGAAACGGCAGAAGGAGGGCACTGCTGCCCCGAAACAGAAGGGGAAGGCCCCGCCAAAAAAACAGGGCAAGAGGAAGACGAACCGCCTTGAGGCGATGAGGCATCCACTCCGCTCGCGGATGCTGCGCCTGCTGGTGGAGCGAGGCGTCATGAGTCCGTCCGAACTGAGCGCGGCTCTTGAGGCCGAGCTGTCAAACGTGAGCTATCACATGCACCGCCTGGAGGAGCTGGAATGCGCGGAGCTAGTTGAGACCCGTCCCGTCCGTGGCGCGGTGGAGCATTTCTACCGGGCGATTGAGCGGCATCTGATCGAAACTGAGGAGTTTGAAGAACTCGACCCGATTTCCGCCGAAGATCTGCTTGCTAACAGCTTCCAGCGAATCCTCGACGATTTCGTGGCATCGCGAAGGGCCAAAATGATTGGGTTCGACAAGCACTTCCACCTAACGAGGACGCCGATGATTCTCGATGCGAAAGGCTATGAAGATGGGATGGCGTTGTATGAACGCTCTCGGCTGGCGATGTCGGAGATCGAGCGCGAAAGCGCCGAAAGGCTCGGCGATTCGGAAGCTGGCGCGATAGCGATTTCAGCCAACTTCCTGCTCTTCAAAGTGCCGCCCGCTTCCTTGGATACCTGAGCCGGAGCTTTCGGAGAGGGTAGGCACGAGCACGGGCCGCCGCCGGCCCGCGCTCTTTTCTTTTCGCCTACAGCCCCGGGACGATCCGCAAGGTGATGTGGATCGAGTAGGCCACATGCGCCACCGACGCCAGGGCGACGACGCATCCGCCGAGCGCCCAGGACCGGCGCGAGGGTCCCCAGAGCCCCGAGCGCCAGAGGATCACCGCCCCGACCACCAGGCGGGAGAGCCCGAATCCCAGCAGCAGCCCACCGAGCCCGACAAAGCCGAGCGCGACGGCGTTGGCGGCGCTCCATTGCGCTGGCGAGGTGAGCAGGTAGATCGCGCCCGCCATCCCGCAGCTGATCGCGGTCGTGAAGACGGTGGCGGTGTCGAAGGGGAGGATCAGCTTCTGCCATCGCCGCAGCCGCCCACCGAGCCAGGGTCCGTGCTCGACCGAGAAGGCCAGCGCCTCGGCTTCCCTCCCCACCGCCCGCAGCACCCATCCCACGAGGATCATCAGCAGGCCGATGACGGCGAGGGAGGCTTCGCCCCGGTCGACCAGCTTCCCGAGCGCGGAGGCAACCGGGCCGATCAGGAAGGCCAGCAGGACCATCCACAGCATCACCCGAAGCGGCGAGGGGGCGGCGCGGGTCAACTCGCCCACCTCCGTACCCCGCAGCACCAGCACTGAGGAGCCACCGACATAGCCATAGCCAAGCAGAGTAGATCGCCGACAGCAAGCAGCTCAGCGCCGCACCCCGAGCAGGCCCGCCAGCGAGACCTCCGCCGCCCCGACCCTCTAACAGCAGAACCCCTCACGCACTATCACTGCCGTGATTCGCCGGGGAACTTGGGCCGCTAACGGCATTTCAAAGGCGTGTTCGCTTCGCCGCCACTTGCCTGCCCCGGAGCCCCGCGCTGATGCTCTCGATCGGCAAGATGGGCGGCGGCCAAGAGCGCTACTACCTCGACAAGGTCGCCGAAGGCGCGGAGGACTACTACTCCGGCGAGGGAGAGGCCGAGGGCTACTGGCTCGGGGACGCCGCCCGCGATCTCGGCCTCCAGGGCAAGGTCGAGCCCGCCCAGCTCGTCGGGATGCTGACCGGCGATAACCCCGCGAGCGGGGAAGCTCTCGGCCTGCGCCACGTCGAGGGCGGCGCGGTCCCCGGCTTCGACCTCACCTTCTCCGCGCCGAAGTCGGTCTCCCTGCTCTGGGCGCTCGGCGGCAAAGGAGTCGCCGCCGAGGTCAAAGCCGCCCACGCCGAGGCGGTCGGCTCGGCGCTCGACTTCCTCCAGCAGACCGCCTGCCTCACCCGGCGCGGAGCCGGGGGGCATCTCTTCCTCAAAGGCAACGGCTTCCTCGCCGCCGGCTACGCCCACCGCTCCTCCCGCGCCGGCGACCCCCAGCTCCACACCCACACCCTGATCGCTAACGCCACCTTCGCCGAGGGGCGCTGGACCCGGCTCTACCACCCGGCGATCTACGAGAACGCCAAAGCCGCCGGCTACATCTATGAGGCCCACCTTCGCGACGCGCTGACCCGCAGGCTCGGCGTCCGCTGGGGCGAGGTGGAGAACGGGATCGCCGAGATCGAGGGCTTCGATCCCGACCACCTGCTTGCCTTCTCCACCCGCCGCGCCGAGATCCTCGAGGCGGCGGGCGGCGAGGGCGCATCGGCCCGCGCCCTCCAGGTCGCGACCCTGGCCACCCGCACCGCCAAGGACCGCGACCTCACCACCGAGAGCCTGCGCGACCTCTGGCGCGAGAAGGCTGGGGAGATCGGCCTGACGCGGGAGGAGATCCGGGCCACGCTCGGTCGCGAGCCCCAGCGCCATGACGTGACTGTCTCAGAGGTGGAAGCCGCCGTCACCGCCCACGCCTCCCACTTCGACCGCCGCGAGGTGGTCCAGGCCGTCGCCAACTGCCTCCCTGCCGGAGCGCGGGGGGAGAAGGTGGTCGAGCTGGCCGACATGTATCTCGCGCGGCCGGAGGTGCTCCGCATCGCCGACAGCCCCAAAGGCCCCCGCTTCACCACGCGGGCGATCTGGGAGCTGGAGCGCAAAGCGCTGGCGAGCGCAGAGGCGATGGCGAGCCGCTATGACCGCGCCGTGGTCTCGGAGATCCTCGTCGCCCGCGTCCTCGCCGATCGGCCTTCGATGAAGCTCGATCAGCGGGCAATGGTCGAGCGGCTGCTCGGCGGCGGCGAGGGTCTCGTCGTCGTCATCGGAGAGGCCGGCGCCGGCAAGACCTACGCCCTCGCCGCCGCCGCGAGAGGGTGGGCTGAGGCCGGGGTCCGGCTGCGGGCCGGAGCGCCGACCTGGCGGGCGGCGAACGTGCTGCGCGCGGAGGGTCTCGACGCCACCTCCGTCGCCTCCCTGCTCGCCGAGTTCCAGCGGGCGGAGCAGGCCGGTGACGATCCGCTTCCCAAGGGCTCGGTCCTGGCGGTCGACGAGGCCGGGATGGTGGACTCCCGCAACCTCGCCCGCCTGATCCACCACGCCCAGGCGGCCGAGGCGAAGGTGGCGCTGATCGGCGACCCCGCCCAGCTCGGCGAGATCGAGGCCGGCGGCCTCTTCGCCGCGATCGCGTCGAGGACCGAGCCGGCGGTGCTGGACGAAGTGATCCGCCACCGCCACGAGCTGGAGCGTGAAGGCGCGAAGCTGATCCGCGAAGGCCAGGGGCGCGAGGCCCTCGCCATCTACCAGGGAGCCGAGCGGGTGACGGTCTCCGCCGACCCCGCCGCCCGCCGCGAGGCGATGGTCGCCGACTGGTGGCAGGACTTCAAGCGCGGCAAGGACGCGCTGATGATCGCCAAGCGAAACGCCGAGGTCGGCGAGCTGAACGCGATGGCGCGGGGCAAGATGAAGGCCGAAGGCCGGCTGCGCGGCGAGGAGATCAAGGTGGGGAAGGCCCGCTTCGCCAAGGGCGATCAGGTCATCACCCGGATCAACGACCGCAAGGCCCAGATCTACAACCGCGAGCGCTGGAAGGTGGCCGAGGTGGACGCGAAGTCCCGGCGTTTGGTGTTGGACGGAATCGACACCCGGGGGCGGGTGTGTGTCGATTCCGTCTACTTGGATCGTCTTAGGGATAGGGACAACGGCCCGGCGATCGAACACGCCTACGCCGCGACCACCTACCAGGCCCAGGGGGCGACGGTGGAGTCGGCGTTCGTAATGGCCGACCCTTCGATGGACCGGCAGGAGTTCTACGTCGCGACCTCGCGCTCCAGCGGCGAGACCCGCATCTACGCCACGCCGGAGATCCAGACGCGGCGCGAGGAAATCGCGCCGCCCTCCCCGTACCGGCGCGAGGGGCTGGCGCACATCGCCCAGGCGGCCGAGCGAAACGGCGCTCAGTCAGCCGCCCACGATGAGGCGCTGCGCTCGCGCTTCGCCGGCCTTCCATCCGAGCAGCTCGCCGGCCGGCTGCATGAGATTGCAGCAGAGGCCCGCGCCGAGCAGCAGCGCGACACTCGCAGGCGCGAGCTGGAGAGGCACATCCGCGAAGGCAGGGAAATCGTGGAGGCGATTTGCTCCGGCGAGGATCGCGACCCGCACCCCGAATTGATCGAACGCGCCGCCCTTGAGCGGATGAGGCTGAACGAGGAGGAATACGAGAGCCTGCCCGAGATCGGCTACGACGCCCGCGCCGAGCGCGCCGTCATCGAAGCGATGCTCGCCCAGCGCGAGCGGCTGGCGGTCACGGCGGCGCGGCTCTCGCCTCCCGACTACATAACCCGCGAGCTGGGGGAGAGGCCCAGCGATCCGACCAAAGCCGCCGAGTGGGACAAGGCGGTGCGGGGGATCGAGGGCTACCGCCTGAAAAACGGCGTGGTGGACAGAGACAGCGCACTCGGGCCGGAGCCGAAGCACGGGAGCGGCTACGAGCGGCGGGACGCGCAGGAGTCCATCGAGCGGGCGCAGCGGGCGCTCGGCCGGTACCAGGAGCACGCGGCCGAGCGCAGCGTCGGGATGGATATAGGGCTGTGACGAAGATGCGTCAGCCGACGCTCATGCTGACCAGGGCGTCACGCGCCCGCTCGGACTTCGTCGGGGCGTAGTGGCGGCGCGTCGTTGAAATGTCGCTGTGGCGCAGCACCTCTGAGACAACGTCTATGGGCTGCTGTTTCTCGTTGAGTGCGATGGTGGCCCAGGCACGGCGCATCGCATGGGGCGTGACCAGCGAAGTCATACCGTCCACCGCATCCCAGTCGCTCGGCGCTTTGCGCAGCCCAACTCCTGCCTTGACGCCGATCCGGCGCACCATCTTGTAGATCTGCGTCTTCGTCATCGGCTTTCCTCCGCGAGTGAGGAGGACGAAGGCTTTTTCCGGATCGCTCAGGGCGTCCCGCATCGCCGGACACCGCGCGGCCTCGGCGAGCTGCCAGCGCTGATAAAGCCGCAGCTCGCGAACGAGCGGCGGGGCAAGGTCGAATACGTCCACCTTTTCGCGCTTGCCGACGAGTTCCCACGTACCCCGCTTGAGATCAATGTCCGACCAGCGAGCATCGGCGAAGGTCTGACTGCGCGACGGCGCATAGAACGCCCACTTAATAAGGAGCCGCGCCTTTGGCAGTCCTTGGACTGCAAACAGCCGTTTGACCTCTTCGAGAGTTGGGGTGAACCCCATCTTGTGAATGACTTTGGGAGAGGGCACCATCGCGGTCGGGTTGACGTCGGGCAGGTCGTCTTCGACTTGGAAGTGGAGATAGAGGAAGCGCAGCGCCGACAGGTAGCCCTTGCGGGTGGACGCCGAATAGCCCTTCCCGTTGCGGCCGTCGGGGTAGCCGCGCTCCTTGCACCACTCGCAATGCAGCCGCGACTCATCAGGCTTCGCGCCGCCCTTCTGCTCCAGGTGAGCCATGAAGAGGAGGACGTGCTTGCGCCGGGCGGTGTAGAAGGTCTTGCCGTGGACGCTGGCGAGGTACTGGGAGAAGTGGACTAGGAACCCCCGGTATTCGTTGCGGGTGGCCTCCTTGCCGACGTGCGCGTGATTGACAAGAACCGCCTCGGCGATTACCTGCTCGTTGGAAAGGTCCATGCGTAGCTCCTCAAATAGGTCGAGGAACTGGCCAGGGGCCGCGTCGAGTCGGGCGAGCTTTCTGCTTTCGCGAGTGGCCACGACAGACGTATGCCGCGAGAGGCGGCACTGATCCCATCAATTCGGCCAACTCGGGCTGTCTGCGCCTGCTTGATCGGCTGCTCCTGGTCTGTTCCTCTGGCTTTGAGGGCAGGGCTTCCGATCCAAGCTGTAGAGCCAAGTTTTGAAGGGATACGAACCACCCCTTCGTTTTTGGCTCTACAGCGGGAAGTAACAAGCGGCTGAAGGGATTCGAACCCTCGACCTTCTGCATGGCAAGCAGACGCTCTAGCCAGCTGAGCTACAGCCGCAAGGTGGCGGAGTTTATCGGCTTAGTGGTCGGGCGAGTGGCGGCGCGCTAGCCTGGGCGGAAAGGGAGAAGATGCTTTTCCGTCAGATCATTCATGAGGACCTGGGTTGTGCCTCCTATCTGGTCGCCGACCGGGAATCCGGCATTGCCGCGGTGGTCGACCCGCAGTGGGACATCGACCCTTATAAGCAACTGGCGCGGCTGCACGGGGTGCGGATCGGGCACGTGCTCGAGACCCACAACCACGCCGACCACGTCTCCGGGCACGGGCGGCTCTGCCGCAGCACCGGGGCGACGGTCCACGTCCACGAGCTGGCCGCGGCCGAGTACCCGCACGAGCCGTTCGCCGACGGCTGGAAGCTCGAGCTCGGCGACCTGACGATTGAGGCGATCCACGCGCCCGGCCATCGGCCCGAGCACACCTGCTTCCTGCTCAGCGATGCGAGTCGCGGCGGCACGCCCTGGGCACTGCTGACCGGCGACTCGCTCTTCATCGGCGACGTTGCCCGCCCGGACCTCGCCGTCGAACCGCGCGAGGGAGCGGCCGACATGTTCCGCACTCTGCACCAGCGCCTGCTGACCTTGCCCGACGAGGTCGAGGTTTGGCCGGGCCACCTCGGCGGCTCGCTCTGCGGCGGCTCCGGGCTCGACCTCAAGACCTCCTCGACGATCGGCTTCGAGCGCCGCCACAACCGGGCGCTGCAGATTTCCGACGAAGAGGAGTTCGTCTCCGACCAAGTCGGCTCGCTCGGCGACAAACCGCCGAACGTCGAGCGCATCGTTGGCCTCAACCGCGGCCCGCTGGTCGAGGACTTCGGGACCCCGGCGCCGCTCAGCCCGCACGAGGTCGAGGAGCTGGTCGAGAAGGGGGCGCTGGTGATCGACGGCCGCACCAACGAGCAGTTCGACGAGGCCCACATCGAGGGCGCCCTCAGCACCTCCTCCTACGACACCGGCTTCGCGACCAAGGTCTCACTGGTGGCGCCGGAGGGCACCGAGATCGTCATGGTCGCCGCCTCCGACGGCGATGAGCGTCGCGCCGCCGAGCTGCTGGCCTCGGTCGGCCTGCCGGTGCGCGGCTACCTCGAGGGTGGGATGACCGCCTGGCGGGTCGAGGAACGGCCGGTCCGCCGGATCGAGCTGATCGACCCCGAGGAGCTGGCGCGGCGCATGGACGACGAGGGCGCGCCGCAGATCCTCGACGTCCGCGGCAGCTCCGAGTACGAAGGCGAGCACATTCCC
>DASSNA010000046.1:0-6423 GCA_035688445.1 Solirubrobacterales bacterium
GCTGGCCAGGCCACTCTGCGACCAGCCGGGGCCGAGGCCGGTGTCGGCACTCGAGCCGGAGCTGTAGGTGCGGGCGAATTCGAGCGGGACGGCGCTCTTGTTGGTCAGCAGCAGATCCTGGTGGGAGTAGTCGAGCTGGCCGGTGGCAAGGCTGACGGGATCGGCGCCTTCGCCGCACTGGCTTTCCTTGCCACGGCAGGAGCCGGCGAGTTCGGGCAACTGAATCGCAGGTTTCCAGCTGACGTTGGAAGTGACCGAGTCGCCGCAGCCCGCGGGACTGGGGCCACTGGCGCAGCCCCAGTCGTTGTTGGGAGCCGACAGAGTGCCGGTACCGCTATAGAGAACGCCATTGATGTTCTTGCGGAAGCGGTTCTGTTCGATTCGCGGGGTACCCGATTCGGTGACCTTGATCCCGTAGTTCGCGGAACCGCGAATCGTCGAGTTCGTGATCTGCGGGTGTGAGCCCTTCGCTTCGATCATGCCGCTTCCGGGTTCCGAGCCGCCGTAGGCGGCTTCGGTGTGGTCGAGAACCGATTCGCCACTGCCTTTTTCGAATTTGATCGCACGCCATTCCCCGGCCGCCGCTTCGCCGTTGACCCCGGTGAAGAGAACGGGTTTTGCCGAGGTGCCTTCGGCTTTGAGAGTGCCGAGGACATTGATGAAGTTCTTGACGTGGACGGCGACACTTGGCTTCAGGGCGAGGGAGGCTCCGCTTGCGATCGTCAGTTCGCCTTCGAAGTAGAGCGGTGCCGTCGGCGCTTCCCAGGTCGCCGATTTTTTCAGCACGCCCGAGAAGGCATCGTGGTTGGTCGAGCCGCCGCCACTGTTTTCGGTGACGAGGTTGTTGGCTATGTCGGGCGGAATTTCGGCTTCGTAGGGGGCGCCGTTGTAGTAGATGCCTTGCAGCGACGAGTTTTTGCGGATGATGTTGTTGCCGAGGCTGGTGGCGATCACGTTTCCGGACGGTTCCACTGAAACCGCGGCGCTGCCGCCGCATCCTTCGACCACGTTGTCGTGGAAGTTGATTTCGAGGGTCTTTTTTTCTTCGCCGTGGTAGTAGGCGCCCATTTCCGCGCAACCGGTAATCGTGTCGTGGGCGATTTCAGGACTACCGACCCTGGTGAAAATGCCGTAGTAGGTGCTTTCGCGGATCAGCGAGTTGGTGATCTGCGGCGAGGATTCTTTGATCTCGATCGCTTTGCCGAAGGATTCGCCGGCCCGGACTACTTCGGCGTGGTCGAGGACCGAGGCGCCGCTGCCGGGCTTGAAGACGATCCCGTTCCAGCGACCGGTTTCGCTGGGCGGAAGGAAGGCGACCGGAGATTCTGCGGTCCCTTCGGCTTTGAGCGTGCCAAGCACTTCGATCGCGCCGCTGCGGATCGCAACACCCGGTTTCAACGTCAGCGTAACGCCGCTTGCGATCTTGAACGTCCCGCTTATATAGAGCTGGACCCCAGGCACTTCCCAGGTCGCCGATTTTTTCAGCAGACCCGAGAACGCGTCCTGGTTGGTCGAGCTGCCGCCGGTGTTTTCGCTGATGGAATTGTCGGCGATATCGGGTGGGATTTCGGCTTCGTATGGGCCGCCGTTGTAATAGATGCCTTGCAGGGCCGAGTTTTTGCGGATGACGTTGTTGCCGAGACTGGTGGCGATTAGGTTTCCGGACGGTTCGACGTAGACGGCGGCGCTGCCGCCGCATCCTTCGACCACGTTGTCGTGGAAGTTGATTTCCAGCGTCTTTTTTTCTTCGCCGTGGTAGTAGGCGCCCATTTCCGCGCAACCGGTAATCGTGTCGTGGGCGATTTCAGGACTACCGACCCTGGTGAAGATCCCGTAGTAGGTGCTTTCGCGGATCAGCGAGTTGGTGATCTGCGGCGAGGATTCTTTGATCTCGATCGCTTTGCCGAAGACTTCGCCGGCGCGGACCACTTCGGCGTGGTCGAGGACCGAGGCGCCGCTGCCGGGCTTGAAAACGATCCCGTTCCAGCGGCCCAGTTCGCTTCCCGGCTTGAAGGCGACCGGTGCTTCAGAGCTGCCTTCAGCCACCAGGGTGCCGAAGACTTCGAGATAGGAGACCTTTACGACCGCCCCCGGTTCGGCTTTGACCGTCGCGCCCGATTCGATCTTCACCACTCCACCGGTGTAGGGACTGCCGGCAGCGGTGAGCGTCATGTTTTCGGTGATTTTTTCCGGCAGGACCGTTGCCGCTGCCGAGCCCGGCCCGATCAGACAGAAGAAGAGCGCCAGCGCAAGAAAGGCACCGAGCCCATACCTGATCTGGTGTTGCCCCATTCGACTGGACACAGTGTCAGAGCAGCTCGGCGATCTTCGGCGCCTCGCGCTTGAAGACCCAGACGCCGAGTGCGCAGACGGCGACGAAGACGGCGATGGAGGGCAGCAGGTGGAGCCACCCCCCGGCCGCCGCGACCGCGCCGGGGGCGCTTGGTTCGATGATCCAGTGGCGGGCCTGGGTGAGGATCGGGGTCAGTGGATTAATTAAGAGGATGTCGTGGAGGGTCCCGGGGATCGCCGCCGTGGTGATCGGATAGAGGATCGGCGAGGCGTAGAAGAGCGCCTGGGCGACCACGACCCAGATGATCCCGACGTCGCGGAAGCGCACGTTGAGGGCGGCGAGCAGCATCGAGAGCCCGGCGGTGAGTACCAGCAGCGGCAGCAGGACGAGCGGGAAGAGCAACCAGGTCCACATCGGCGTGATCCCGGCGGCAAGGATGAAGACGAGGACCGCGACCATGTTGAGGCCGAGGGTGAAGAGCGCGATCAGGGCCGGCGAGAGCGGGATCACCAGCCGCGGGAACTGGGTCTTGCGGACGATCGCCTCCTGCGCCAGTACCGAGCCGACCGCGCCGCCGGTCGCTTCCTGGAAGTAGCCGAAAAGAACAACATTGAAGAGCAGCAGCACGGGGTAGTGAGCGATTTCGTCGCTGCCGAAGCGGAGGATCTTGGTGAAGACGACGTAGAGGACCGCGAACAGCATCAGCGGCCGCGCCAGCGACCAGACGTAGCCGAGGGCGCTGCCGAAATACGTTTTCCTGAATTCGTTCAGCGAGAGCAGCCAGAGCAGATCGAAGAAGCGCCGGCGGCCGCCGCCGAGGACCGAGGGCCCGCGCACCTCCTGCAGCTCGAGCGAGACCGGCTCGTCGCTCACCGCACTCCCCCCTCGACCGTGACGCTGGTCTCGGCGTCGAAGGCGACGACGCCTGCCTCGTCTTCGCCGAAGACGACGAAGTCGATCACGTGCGGCGCGTGCAGGAGCAGGTCCGCGTAGTTGCCTTCGCGGTAGACCCAGCACTTGACGTAGTAGCGGCCCGGCGCCAGCCGGTTCTCGATCGTGGCGCCAACGGTGACCCGCTGGCCCGCCCGCAGCGTCTTCGCGCCGCCCTCCTCGAGGCCGACGCCGACGCCGCCGACGTCGACGCCGTCGGCGTTGACGAAGAGGAAGCCGAAGCTGGGGTTCTCGATGTCCTGCGCCGCCTCGAAGCTGCTCTCGAGGCGCAGGGGGCTGCCCTTTTCGACGTTGCTCAGCTCTTCGCCGCCGGGGCCGACCAGGCGCGCGTCGACCATCTTCAGCTCCGCAGCCCCGCCCCATTCGTCTTCCTGCGAACTTCCCGACGAGGCCGCTTCGAAGTTGAGCCGTAGGTAGCGGCGGGCGACCTCTTCCGGGTCGCCGCTCGCCGCCACCACCCCGTCGTGGAGCAGCATCGCCCGGTGGCAATAGTGCTGGACGGCGCTCATGTCGTGGGTGACGAGGACGACGGTGCGGTCGGAGTCGCGAATCTCGTGGAAGACGTCGGCGCACTTCTGCTGGAAGGCGGCATCGCCGACCGCCAGCACCTCGTCGATCAAGAGGATCTCGGCATCGGACTGGATCATCACCGAGAAGGCGAGGCGGACGAGCATCCCCGACGAGTAGTTCTTCAATTTCATGTCGACGAACTCCTCGAGTTCGGCGAACTCGAGGATCGCCCCGAGGCGGCTTCTCGCCTCGCGCCGGTGCAGCCCCATCATCACCCCGTTCAGCTCGACGTTCTCGCGCGCCGTCAGCTCGGGGTTGAAGCCGACGCCGAGCTCGATGAAGGGGGCCAGCCGCCCCGCCATCCGCACCGTTCCCGCATCGGCGGCGTAGATGCTGGCGAGGATCTTCAGCAGCGTGCTCTTGCCCGAGCCGTTGCGGCCGACGATGCCGAAGAACTCGCCGCGCTGGATGTCGAAGGAGACCCCTCGAAGCGCGTGCAGATCCTTGAAGTCCTGCCGCGAGAAAGACGTCAGCCGCTCCTTCAGCGAGTCGACCTTGTGGCTCGCGATCCGGAACGACTTCTCGATCCCGCGGGCCTCGATCACTACTGGACTCGGGGGGACGACGCGCTCGGCAGGGTCCGCAATATGCTCGACCTTGGCCCTCATTCGGCGCCCATCATCGACGATCGGGCGCCTCGACGCCGCTCCACCACGTGACCGACAACCGATATCCCGCCACCGTGGAGCAACTGCGCGAGAGCAGCCTGCTGGGCGGCTGGTGGTACTACGACGTCGAACTGTTGCCGGGGGTCGTCGCGAAGGGGGTCTACCCGCCGGAGATGCCGATGTTGCCGCGGCTGATGCTCCGCCACTGCCGGCTGAAGGGCGCCTCCTGCCTCGACATCGGCTCGATGGAGGGACTGATGCCGGTCCTGATGAGCAGGGGCGGCGGCGCTCGGGTCCTCGCCGTCGACGGCGTCGACCACTGCCTCGAGAAGCTGGCCGCGGTGCAGCATTACTACGGAACCTCGTTTGAGTACCGGACGGTGGGACCTGTGTACGGGTTGAGCGAGAAGCTCGGCGGCGAGGGCTTCGACCTAATCAACTGCTCGGGCCTCCTTTATCACGTGCTCTCGCCGGCGCTGGTCCTAGCCGGGCTGCGCGCCTCGCTGAAGCGCAACGGGCTGATGATCGTCTCCACCAACGTGGTTATCGACCGCGAGCCCTACGCCGATTTCAACACCCAAGGACGCCTGCAGATGGAGCCGAACACCTTCTGGTACCTGTCGACGGGCCTCCTCGACTACCTGCTGCGGTACCTGCGTCTGGTCCCGATCGCCTGCGCCCATCAGACCCACGAGACGATGCAAACGGAATGGCGGATGCGTACGGGCAAGCGCTCTGCCTACCTCTCGCTCCTCTGTCGCGCAGTCGACGAGATCGTGCCGGACCCCGGCGACGAGTGGATGGCCGATTCCGCCGCACGCTCGTGGGAGTACGAATGGCACACCGACTGGCAGCGGGCCGCTGCGCAACCGATCTCGGGAATCCGAGACGGCCGCAGTCCAGCAGCCAGGCTGCTGAGCCGGCGGCGACCGCCGCGGCGGATCGACTTGACGGAGACGGTCGAAGCGCAGCCGCCGCTAACCGCGGCACCGCCCTCGGGCTCCCACACCCTGCGGCTGGGCGATCGACGCTAACGCGGACCCGCCGGGACGCCGAAGACGGTCGCGCCCGGCTCAACGTCGTGGGTGACGACGGCGCCGGCGGCGACGACGGCGCCGCGGCCGACGCGGACACCGGGCAGGAGCGTGGCGTTGCCGCCGACCATCGCCTCGTCCTCGATCACGAGCCCCTGCAGCAGCCCCTCGAAATACCCACCCTTAGCGAAGGTGGAGTCGTTCATCATCATTACCCCTGGCCCGATGAAGGTGCCGCGCCCCAGCCGCGTTCCCCCAGTGACGTTCGCCAGGTCCAGCACTTTCGAGCCGTCGGCCATCTCGACGTCGTAGTCGATGATGGTGCCCCGCCCGACCACGCAGGCCTCGCCGATCCGGGTTTGCTCGCGGACCGAGGCGCCGTCGCCGATCATGGTGTGGTCGCCGACCGAGACGTCGTAGTAGACGATCGCGTTGGCGCCGATCGCGCAGCCCTCGCCGATCTCGAGACGGCGCTCGAACGTGGGCTTGCGGACGATCGAGCCGACAGCGCGGGGTTCGCGGCCGACGAAGGCGCCCGGCAGCACTTCGGTTCCAGTGCCGATCCGCACGTCTGCTCCGATCACCGCGTGGGGATGGACCCGCACCTCCTCGCCGAGGACGGCGCCGGCGGCGACTACCGCGAAGGGGCCGATCTCGGAGCCGGCTCCGATCGAATCTGACTCGACCACTGCGCTGGGGTGTATCTGCGGCATCGGCTCCTGGGGCCGGCGAGTGGCCCGGGGGCGATCCTAACGGTAAGGTGGCCACCCTCTTGGGGATCGATCAATGCAAGCTCGTGGAGCTGCCGGTTGTTCACAACCCGCAGGGCAACCTCACCTTCATCGAGGCTGAGCGCCACGTCCCCTTCCGAATCGCCCGCGTCTACTACCTCTACGACGTGCCTGAGGGAGCGGTGCGGGGTGGGCACGCGCACCGGGAGCTGGAGCAGCTGATCCTGCCGATCGGC
>DASSNA010000057.1:0-2010 GCA_035688445.1 Solirubrobacterales bacterium
TCAGCCGCGGCAGCAGCTCGCGCACGCGCTGGCGGATCTGCGCGATGTCCTCCAGCTTGAACTCCTGGCTCTGCAGCTTGCGCTCGAAACGCTCGATGTCCTTGCGGAAGTCGGCCAGCTCGCCGTCGAGCTCGCGGTCGACCGGCACCTCGCGCTCGAGCTCGAAGATCCGCTGGTATTCGGCGGCGATGCGCCGCTCCTCCTGGTGGTAGAGCTTGTGGATGCGGTTCTTGAGCACCAGGTTGGTGTCCTGGATGGCGAGCAGCAGGTCGGGCTCGAAGTAGAGGAGTCCCAAGTCGTGCTTCAGGTCGCGGAAGCGGCGCACCAGGCCGGACTCGTTCAGGCGGTCGAGGGTGTCGATCCGCTGCACGTCGGCGCGGATGGCGTCGATCGCGCCGCGGCGCTCGAAGACCACCTCCGGCTCCGGGCTCTCGGCGCCGAGGAGGGCCCACAGGCCGTGGAAGATCTCGCCCAGGCGCGGCGGATCGCCCAGCACCATCTCCCCCGTCCGCTCGTCCTCGTGCTCGGAGAGGCGGGCGAGGAGGAAGTCGACCTTGTCGAGGCGGTCAGGGGGCCACGGGCCGCCGCGCTGGATGTAGAGGTAGAACTTGGCGAGCTGGGTGAGGATCTTCTCGTCGTAGGTCTTGACGCGGCGGAAGAACTGCCGGATCAACTCCGGGGGGAGTCTGCTATCCTCCTCGTCGAGCGTCGCCATCAGCTCGGTGAGGCGCCGGTCGATCACGTCGAGACGGCCGCGGATGCGGTCGCTCTCGGAGGCGTTCAGGCTCTGGGAGACCTCCTTGAGCCCGCTGTAGAGGTCCTGGAAATCGTTCGAGAAATCGTTGCTGTCCGCCCGCTGCAGGAGGCTGCTCTTCCCCAGGCTCTGCAGGAACTGGTGGAAGGTCCAGCCCGCCCGGAAACGGTGCGAGAGGTCGGCGTACCGACGGTGGAGGACGGAAAGCTCCTGGACGCTGCTCATGAGATGTAGGCCCTAAACCGAGATCGTAAAAGGATCTTACGCCATGTGGGCGGGAAAGGAAAACGGCGGATGCGGGTGCTGGTGACGCAGGAGGCGCTGGAGCGGCGGATCGGCGAGCTGGCGGCGGAGATCGACCGCGACTACGCGGGGACCGAGACGCTCCTCTGCATCGGGGTCTTGAAGGGCTCGGTCTTCTTCATGGTCGACCTGCTCAAGCGGTTGACGGTGCCGGTCGCCATCGACTTCTTCCAGACCTCGAGCTACGGCAGCAGCACGACCCCGGGCGAGGTGCGCATCCGCAAGGACGTGGACATCCCGGTGCGCGGGCGCGACGTGCTGCTGATCGAGGACATCGTCGACACCGGCCACACGCTCAACACGATCCTCGGCCTGCTGCGCTTCCGCGGCGCCCGCCGGGTGCGCCTCTGCGCGCTCCTCGACAAGAAGGAGGCGCGCGAGGTGCCGGTCGCCATCGACTATCTCGGCTTCGAGATCGAGAACCTGTTCGTCGTCGGCTACGGGCTCGACTTCGACGAGCGCTACCGCAACCTCCCCTACGTCGCGGTGCTGGAGGGGGAGGGGGGTTAGGAAAGGAGAGAGCACGATGCGTTTCCATCACAGCGACAGCGCCCCCAAGGCGATCGGCCCCTATTCGCAGGCGGTGTCGGTCGACGGCTGGCTCTGCACCTCCGGACAGGTGGGGATGGACCCGGCGACCGGCGAGATCGTCGCCGGCGGCTTCGCGGCGCAGGCCCGGCAGGTGATCGCCAACCTCCGGCAGGTGCTCGCGAGCGCCGGCTGCACCTTCGCCGACGTGGTCAAGGCGACGGTCTACGTCACCGACCTGGCCGACTTCCCCACCCTCAACACGCTCTATGGCGAGGCGATGGGCGATCACCGCCCCGCCCGCTCGACCGTCCAGGTCGCCGGCCTCCCCAAGGGCGCGCTGGTCGAGATCGACCTGGTGGCGAAGATCCCGTAGCCCCCCCGCGGGCCGCCGGCAGGGCGCGCTGCGGGCGGTGCTCAAACTC
>DASSNA010000063.1:0-10449 GCA_035688445.1 Solirubrobacterales bacterium
CCTCTTTCAGCACCTCCTCGTCGGCGACGTGGGCGAGCACACGCAGCTCGACCTGGCTGTAGTCGGCCGATAGCAGGCGGGCTCCGCGCTCGGCGACGAAACAGGCACGGACGGGGCGGCCGATCTCGGTCCGGATGGGGATGTTCTGCAGGTTCGGGTTGGTGCTTGAGAGGCGGCCGGTGGTGGTCGAGGCCTGGTTGAAGGTGGTGTGGACGCGCCCGGTCGCGGGGTCGATCAGCTCCGGCAGCGAATCGAGGTACGTGTTCTTGAGCTTGGTCAGCTCGCGCCACTGCTCGATCTTCTCGACGATCGGGTGCTCGTCGCGGATCTGGGCGAGGACCCGCGCGTCGGTCGAGAACCCGGTTTTGCCGCGCCGCTTACGGGTCAGCTCCAGCTTCTCGAAGAGGATGCGGCCGACCTGCTGGGGCGAGCCGATCGTGAATTCCTCCTCGGCGAGCTCGAAGATCTCCTTTTCCAGCGTGTCGATGCGCTCGCCGAACCCGGCCCCGACCTCGGCCAGGCGCTTGGCGTCGAGCTTCAGCCCCTCGCGCTCCATCGCCGCCAGCACCCCGACCAGCGGCAGCTCGACCTCGCGCAGCAGCTGCTCCAGCCCGAGCCCCTCGATCCGCGGCCCCTGCACCGCCGCGAGGGCGGCGACGAGGCGGGCTTCCTCGGCCGGCTCGAGACCCGGCTCCAGCTCCTCGCCGAGCGCCATCTGCCCGTTGTCGTCCGCTTTCTCGGGGGCGGCGCCCTCGGCGAGGCCGATGCCGGCGTCGGCGGCCAGCTCGACCAGGTCGTAGGTGCGCCGCTGCGGCTCCAGCAGGTAGGCGGCGACCATCGTGTCGTGCTCGAGGACCGGCTCGACACCCTCGCGCGCGGCGGCGGCGAGCAGCCCGTGGCGGCCGCCGCCGAGCGACTTCGCGTCGTGGGCGACGAGGGGCTTGCCGTCGAGCGCGACCGCGAGCTCGTCGAGCGAGGCGGAGCCGGCGAGGATGCGCTCCCCTTCGGCCGCCGCCCAGCGCTCGCCGGCGATCCCCAGCGCCACCGGCCCCTCGCCGAGGTCGGCGGGCTTGCCGGCGAGCGCCTCGACCTCGAGCTCGGTCTCGACCCGGCGACCGGGGACGCTCGCGCCCTCGGGCAGCGCTTCTTCCAGTCGCTCCAGCACCGCCCGCAGCTCGAACTCGCGCATGAAGTCCCGCAGGGCGCCGCGGTCGGGCTCGCTCGACATCGCTTCCTGGAGGTCGACCCCGGTCTCGATGTCGTACTGCAGCGTCGCCAGCTGCTTGGAGAGGCGCGCGTCCTCGGCGTGCTCGGTCAGGTTCTGTTTGCGTTTGGCGCCTGAGATCTGGTCGACGCTCTCCAGCACCGCTTCCAGCGAGCCGAACTGTTGCAGCAGCTGGGTCGCCGTTTTCTCGCCGATCCCGGGGACGCCGGGGATGTTGTCGGAGGTGTCGCCCCGCAGCCCCATCAGGTCGCAGATCAGCTCCGGCGGCACCCCGTAGCGCTCGATCACCGCCTCGCGGTCGTAAATCTTGGTCTCGGTGATCCCGCGCGAGGTGCTCATCACCCGCACCCCCTCGGCGACCAGCTGGTAGGCGTCGCGGTCGCCGGTCACCACCATCACCTCGATTCCCTGCTCGCGCGCCTGTTTGACGAGCGAGGCGATCACGTCGTCGGCCTCGTAGCCCTCGACCCTGACGTTGGTGTAGCCGAAGGCCTCGACCAGCGGCATCAGGTGGGGCCACTGCTCGCGCAGCAGGTCGGGCCGCGGTTTGCGCTGGGCCTTGTAGAGGTCGTAGGTTTTCTCGCGGCCACTCCAACCCGCATCCCAGGCGACCACCACGCCCTGCGGATGGTGCTCATCGATGATTTTGACCAGCATCGAGGCGAGGCCATAGATCGCGTTGGTCGGCCGCCCATCGCTAGTACCGATCGACTCCGGCAGGGCAAAGAAGGCGCGGTAGGCGAGGCTGTTGCCGTCGATCAGGAAGAGCTGCGGCGCGTCGGCGGTCATCCCGCCTCACTCTATGAGGCGCCCATGCGGAGCGCCGGACGCTGTAGTGGCCCGGTCAGACCTGGCCGGACTCGACGAGCTCGATCAGGGTTGCGACCACCCCTGGGTCGAACTGGGTGCTGGTGCAGGCGCGCAGCTCGGCGAGGGCGGCTTCGGTGCTCATCGCCTTGCGGTAGGAACGGGTGGTGGTCATCGCGCTGAAGGCGTCGCAGCAGGTGACGATGCGAGCCTCAATTGGGATCTCCTCGCCGACCAGCCCGTCGGGGTAACCGGAGCCGTCGTAGTCCTCGTGCGAAGCGCGGACGATGCGGCCGACCTCGGCCAGCACGCCGCCGATCCGCTTTAGCATCCGCTCGCCCTCGATCGTGTGCTGGCGCATCACCTCCCACTCGGCCTCATCGAGCGGCCCTTCCTTATTGATGATCTCGTTGGGGACGGCGATCTTGCCGACGTCGTGGAGGAGGGCGGCGAACTCGACGTTGCGGCGCTGCTCGAAGCCGAGGCCGAGGCGGTCGCTGACGGCCAGGGAGAGCTCGACGACGCCGCGACTGTGGCTACCGGTGTAAGCGTCGTCGGCCTCGACCACGTCGCCGAGGAGCATCGCGGTGCCCTGGTAGGCCTCGCTGAGGGCGAGCGCCTGGTCGATCCGCGTCTGCCGCTCGCGCGAGAGGACGGCAAGGACGGCGGCGAGCGGGATCACCAACAGGCAGAGGGCCGGGCCGACCTCGAGCGCGACGGCGGCGGCGAGGAGGCCGACCGGTGCGAGCGCCGCGTCGAGCCCGTAGACGGGGGCGATCATCCGCGCCACGGCGGAGGCGGGGGTGCCGTCGATGAGACGGGCACGCAGCGCCGCGGCGACGAAGTCGAAGGCGAACTGCGCCCCCAGGGCAACGACGTAAATCGGCCAGCTGTCCCAGGAGAAGGTCTGGGTGCCGGCGAGGACGAGCACCAGCGCCGGGCCGACCGCGTGCCAGCAGTCGCCGAAGACGTGGAAGGCGCGGTGGACGCTGGTGCGGCCGGTCGCGAAGTCGATCAGGCGGCCGAGCAGCCAACTGAGACTGACGACCAGCGGCACGACGGGGGTCGGCAAAAGGAACAGCATCGGCACCAGCACCAGCTCGGTGGGCACCGTGTAGCCATCGGCGATGTCGAACTTTGCCCGGCAGGCGGCGACGTAGGCGGCGACGAGAATCGCCAGCGTCGAGAACTGCAGCGGGCGCGGCGAATCAAGCAACAAGGCCATCGCCACGGCAACGGCGAGAAAACCCGCTCCAGCGACCTGTTCGACCGCACGCTCGCGGCCGCGGGCCTTGATTAGAGCGCGATTGCGGCCACGGGCAAAGAGCTGCTCGGCGTTAGTTGCGGGTGGTGCGATTTCCATGGCCTCAAAGGGGTCCCAAAGCGGGAGGCTGGGCCCTATATCGGCTGGAAAGCGCCCATAAATAAGCGGGTTTCCAAATTTCCTGACACCCCGGTACACAAAAATCGCTAGACACGTTGTCCAAGCCGCTTCAGTCCCCTATACGGGCCGCCGATCTTCGCCGGACATAAGTGCAAGAAGTGAGCTGAATAAGGGCAAACCTGTCGCGAGGCAGGGACGCAAAGCAAGAGGTCTCGCTAGCGCGAGATGGCTCAGCCGCCAGCTTGGTTGTCAAGACCAGGCTTTTTCGCCTGCGACAAGGAGGTTTGTCCGATATGCACAGGAAGTTCCTCATCGCTTGGCTCGTCGGCGCGCTCGCGCTGGCTTTCTCGGCGGCTAGCGCCCAGGCGTGTTCCTACACCGGCGCCGAACAAGTCTTCCGCCCCTGGGGCGATCCGAGCTCTTACGTGCTCGCCCCTAATGGCGGCTTCGAGTCCGGCGGCCTTGGCTGGGGCCTCTCCGGCGGCGCCAAGACGGTCGAAGGAAATGAGTCCTTCTACCTCAACGACCCCGGCGACAGCCGCTCACTGGCGCTGCCGGCCGGTAGCGCCGCGGTCAGCCCGCCGGTCTGCATGGCACTCGACACGCCGAGCTTCCGCCTCGTCGCCCGCAACACGGGCAACGCGAGCTCGGGGCTGCGAGTCGAAGCGGTCTTCCCGCTACTCGGCCTGATCCGCACCAAGACGGTTAGCACCGTCTACGGCGGCTCGAGCTGGGCACCCTCGCAGCAGATGTCAACGGTCCTCACCCTCTCCACGATCGTCGGCACCCTGATCCCCAGCTCGGTCCAGATCCGAATCACGCCAGTGGGTAGCGGCGGCAACTGGCAGGTCGACGACCTCTACATCGACCCCTTCGCGCGCCACTAGCGAATTAAGGAAACCTCCTTGCCAAGAGCCCGGGCGACGTCAACCACGACGCGCCCGGGCTCATTTTCGAGCTGCAGTTCGCTAAAGCGATGGACGACGAACCCCGCGCCGCGCAGATCAAGGTCCCGCGCCCGATCGTCCTGGAAGGCGACCGAGCCACGGTGGTAAGCGAAGCTGTCGATCTCCACCACGAGCCGCTGCCGTCGCCAGAGGAAATCGACTTCCCACCGCTCCACCCTCGCGTTCACCTCGGGCATCGGAAGACCGTGGAGGTGGCAGTGCCGTAAGAACTCCTCCTCGAGATCGCTGCGCGTGCGATTCGTCTCGATTCCGTCAAGCCGCAGCCCCATGAACTCGGCCTGCCGAATCGCCCGCCGCACCAAGTAGGACGGCACCGCGCCACGCAAGTCCTCGACCGTGCGGGGCACCGTCGTGACCGGAATGCGCTCACGGCGAGTTTGCAAACCAGTGGTTGCCAACCCGCCAAGCATCGGTGGATGCGAATGCCATGCCTCCTCGCTCGCCCCGCATCCGTGGGAATCGAAACGTCCACGGGTCCCTCGATGGGTTTCAGCAGACCCAGAGCGCGGCCGCCGATCCATGGCTCAACACCGCTCCATCCCCACAAGCGAGCACCGCTGCCATCCATGCTCGGTGCCAACTCGCCCCTACATGCCCCACCGCGTAGACGCCGCGATGAAGGCGGTGCAACCGCCCGGCCCGCGCCCGCTTCGAAATCGCCGCTCTGCTCAGTCCAAGCGCGACGAGCTGGGCGGTGGTTACGGCTCCATGCTGCGCCGAGGCAACGTAGGCAATGCGTCGATCGATTGGGGCGATTTCGTCAACCACTGGTTTGCAAAGTCGCCACGCAACCTCGACTCGCCCCCCTTTGGGCGCTCGTCGTAGCGCTTTTCGCGCTTGTAGCGGGCGTGTTCAAGGCTGACGCGGAAACGGGCACCAGCGAGCGCCAAGTTCGAACGGCCGGGCAGATCGACGGAGAGGTCGCCGGTCCAGCGGCTCTGGGGTTCGGCGGAGCGGTCATAGGTGGCGGTGCCGGAGAAAGGCCCCCGAGGCTGCAGCGTCACCGTGCTCAGGGTCGGATCGAATTCGAATCCGGTCCCGGGGTAGAAGCCCGAGGCCACCCGGCTGATGTGGAGCTGGCCCTTCTGTTCTTCGATCGAGGCAAACAGCTTCAACCGGCCTCCGGGACGGTTCGTGAGTGCCTCCAGGCCGACTGAGCGCGCCTTCGACCGCCATCCGCCTAGCAAGAGCGCCCCCGGCAGCTCAGGCCCCAGTTCCACCGGTTCCGATATATACGGACAAGCGATCAAGAGAAAGGGCCAGGTGATCTGCTTTGCGGATCTCGCTTCAACCCGAGTGAAGCCCTCCTCGCCCTTGAACGCAATCCTTCCCACCCAGCGGCCCGGTTGGTAGCGAAGCCCCGCTCCGGGCGCGCAGCCGATGTGCGCGATCCTGGGCTCGCCGCGTGGATGGAATTCCACCGAGATCCGACCGACTCCGCCTAGCCTCGCCTTGATCTTCGTTCCAGTGACCTCCGCGGGGACTTGGTAAGAAGCCGCGAGACCTTTGCGATACACCCTCAGGGTGACCGTTTCTTCTTGGGACCCCTCTTCCGGATTGGCGCGAACGAGAACCGAGTAACCATGCGTGCCGTGCAGGAGGAACGCTGCGTAGCCCGGCGGGAGCGGTTCCACAAAGGCCCAGGCCGGTACTGCCCAAACCAGGGTCAGGCCAACGACCATCGCCGCGATTCCGCCCCAGCGCCTCGCCGTCATCCGCCGATCCTATGCGAGGGAAAGGAGGCCGACGCCTCCAATCTGATTCGATAGCCGCCGATGGCTGTCAGCGCCCAATACAGCGTCACGATCCGGGTCGAGCTCGATGCGCGGCAGGAGCCGCTTGGGCGGCTGACCGCGGCGATTGCCGAGGCCGGGGGACAGCTGCAGGGCGTCGATCTGGTGCCGGGCGCGGGGCCGGAGGGCAAACGGGTGCGCGAGTTCACGATCGACGCCGCCGACCGGGAGCATTGGGAGAAGATCCTGCGGGCGATTGGCTCTACCCGCGGCGCCCGCGTCCTCGACTACGTCGACCGCACGATGCAGATGCACCGTGGCGGCAAGATCGAGCAGCGCAACAAGTACCCGCTGAAGACGCGCGACGACCTCTCGATGGCCTACACGCCCGGCGTCGCCCGCGTCTGCATGGACATCGCCCACGATCGCAGCAAAGCCTTCGAGTACACGATCAAGAAGAACACGGTCGCGGTCGTCTCCGACGGCAGCGCCGTGCTCGGGCTCGGCAACATCGGCCCCGAGGCGGCGATGCCGGTGATGGAGGGCAAGTGCATGCTCTTCAAAGAGTTCGCCGGGGTCGACGCCTTCCCGATCTGCCTCGACACTCAGGACGCCGACGAGATCGTCCGCGCGGTCGAGCTGATGGCCCCCACCTTCGGCGGTATCAACCTCGAGGACATCTCCGCCCCACGCTGCTTCGAGATCGAGGAACGGCTGAAGGAGAGCATCGACATCCCCGTCTTCCACGACGACCAGCACGGGACCGCGATCGTGACGATGGCGGCGCTGTTCAACGCGCTGAAAATCACCGGCAAGCCGATCGAGCAGCTGCGGGTGCTGGTGGTTGGTCTCGGCGCCGCCGGGGTAGCGGTGACGAAGATGATGCAAGAGGCAGGGGTCAGCCACATCGTCGGCTGCGACCGCAAAGGCGCACTCTCGGCCGAGCGCGAGGACTACGCCTCGGGCGAGATGAACGCGACCAAGCGCTGGTTCGCCGAGAGCTTCAACCCGGACCGCGTTTCCGGCAGCCCCGACGAGGCGATCGAGGGCATGGACCTCTTCATCGGCCTCTCCGGCCCGGGGATCATCCAGGCCGAGAGCCTGGCGAAGATGAACGACGACGCGATCGTTTTCGCGATGGCCAATCCCACCCCCGAGGTGATGCCCGAGGACGCCGCACCCCACGTGCGGATCATGGCCACGGGCCGCTCCGACTACCCGAACCAGATCAACAACGTGCTCGCCTTCCCTGGCGTCTTCCGTGGCGCTCTCGACGCCGGCGCCCCCAGCATCACCGAGGAGATGAAGCTCGCCGCTGCCAAAGGGATCGCGATGGCGGTCTCCGAGGCCGACCTCGCCGAGGACTACATCATCCCCAGCGTCTTCAACCGCGAAGTGGCGCCGAAGGTGGCCGACGCGGTGGTCGAGGAGGCCAAGCGCGACGGCATCGCCCGGCTCAACGACGAGACCGGAACCTTCTCCGCCGTGGAGGACTAACGGTGCGGGTCCTCGTCACCGGGGCCAGCGGTCTGATCGGCTCGGCCCTGTGTGATGCGCTGTTTGCCCGCGGCGACGACGTCGTCGGCCTCAGCCGCGACCCGGGCCGCGCCCGCCGCGCCAACCCCCGCGTCGCCTGGCACAAGTGGGAGCCGACGCTGGAACGACCTGACCCGGCCGCCTTCGAGGGCGTCGAGGCGGTGGTCAACCTCCTCGGCGAGCCAATCGACCAGCGCTGGACCGACGAGGCGAAGAAGAAGATCATGGAGACCCGCCGCACCGGGACCCACAACCTGGTGCAGACGATCGGAGCGCTGGAGCAGCGACCGCGGGCGCTGGTCAGCCAGTCAGCGGTCGGCTACTACGGCGACCGTGGCGATACCGAGGTGATCGAGGAGGACGAGCCCGGCGGCGAGAGCTTCGACTCCGAGGTGACGCAGGCCTGGGAGCAGTCCGCGCACGAGCTCGACAACGCCGGGGTGCGGCTGGTCGTGGTCCGCACTGGGCAGGTACTGACGACGAAGGGTGGGATGCTGCCGGAGCTGCTGACCCCGTTCAAGCTCGGTGTCGGCGGGCCGCTCGCCGGCGGCAAGCAGTACGTCTCCTGGATCCACATCGAGGACGAGATCGGGATCCTGCTCTGGGCGCTCGACGACGAGCGGGTGAGCGGCACGATCAACGCCACCGCGCCCGAGCCCGCGACCAACAAGGAGTTCTCGAAGGCGCTCGGGCGCGCCCTCAACCGACCGGCGATCACGCCGGTGCCGGGCTTCGTGCTTGACCTCAAATTCGGTTCTGAGTTCGGGCACGTGCTGCGGGGCGGGCAGCGGGTGGTGCCGAAGCGGACGCTGGAGCTCGGATACAGCTTCAAGCACCCTGAGCTGGACGAGGCGCTAAGAGACCTGGTCTAAGACCGCCTCGCGAGGGGACTTAGAGCCTCGTTCTTCGAGGGCTTTGAGGATGCGGCGGGTGGCGGTTGCGCCGGATCTGGTTTCTAGCCAGGCGATGCTGGCGGATTCGAGGATGGGCTCGCTGAATTTGGCGGCGGGGCCGGGGGCTTCGAGGTAGGCGATCGAGGTTGAGTCCTCGGTAGTGCGGCGGGCGTTGGCGCCGGCGGTGGCGAGATCGGCGCGACCGTGGCGTTCCACCGGCGGCAGGCAGGTGATTCGTACCCGCACCTCGCCCGCTTGCGCACCCTCACGCGCCAGCGTGTCTTCCGCTTCCTTGCAGAGCGGCGCGGCGGCGTAGACGGTGACGGTCGCTCCGGCCGAGACGCTGCTTTCGCCGCAACCCGCCCCCAGAAGGGCTAGCGCGAGCAGGGCGCCGGCAAGAAACGGGATCGAGAGTCGTCGCACGGGGAGCGATCCTAAGAGGGATTGCCCTCCTAAACTCGTCCGGGATGAGAATCGGTGTGTTGACTGCAGGGGGCGACTGCCCGGGGCTGAACGCGGCGATCCGGGCCGTGGCGCGCTCGGCGATGCAGCGGGGGGACGAGGCGATCGGGATCCGCCGCGGCTACCGCGGCCTCGCTGAGGACGACTACGTGCCACTCGACATGCTGCGGGTCTCGGGCATCCTCCATCAGGGCGGGACGATCCTCAGCACCTCGAGCTTCGAGCCGATCCGCGAAGGGGCGACCGACAAAGTCGCCGCGGCCTTCGAGGAGCAGCGCCTCGACGCGGTCGTCGCGATCGGCGGCGAGCACACGATGGAGATCACCCGCCAACTGCACGAGGAGCGCGGGCTGCCGCTGGTCGGGGTGCCGAAGACGATCGACAACGACGTCGGCGGCACTGACTTCACCTTTGGCTTCGACACCGCCGTGCAGATCGTCACCGACGCGATCGACCGACTCCACACCACCGCCCAGTCGCACGACCGGATCATGGTGGTCGAGGTGATGGGCCGCAACACCGGCTGGATCGCCGCCTACGCCGGGCTCGCCGGCGGCGCCGACTGCATCGTCATCCCCGAGCAGCCGACCACCGTCGAGGAGATCTGCCGCGACGTCACCCGCCGCCACGATCGCGGCAAGGACTTCTCGATCATCGTCGTCGCCGAGGGCGCAAAGCTCGCCTTCGAGGGCGGCGAGGAACGGCTGATCCAGCCGACCAAGGACCGCGACGAATATGGCTACCCCCGCCTCGGCGGCATCGGCGCCGCGATGGCGGCGGAGTTGGAGCAGCGCACCGGCTACGAGGCCCGCGTCACCGTGCTCGGCCACGTCCAGCGCGGCGGCACCCCCACCTCGACCGACCGCGTCCTCGCCAGCCTCTACGGCGCCCACGCCTACGAGATGGCGAAGGCGGGCGAATTCGGCAGGATGGCCGCACTCCACGGCACCCAGATGACCTCCGTCCCGCTGGCGGAGGCGGTCAAGGTCAAGCAGCTCGACCTGCGGATGCTGGACGTGGCAAAACGCTTCTTTACGTGAGAGGGTGACGGTCATGAACGACTCACCTGACTTCGGAGCAATCACGCAAATCCAGCAGGGGATCTGGTCCAAAGGCGACTTCGCGATGGTCGCCGGGATCGTCTTCGGCGCCAGCGAGAACCTCGCCGAGGCGCTCGACATCGTCCCCGACGAGCGCGTGCTCGACGTCGCCTGCGGCAGCGGCAACGGGGCGATCTCAGCGGCGCGACGCAGCTGGGGCGGCGTGGTCGGCGCCGATTACGTGCCGGCGCTCCTGGAACGCGGCCGCGAGCGAGCTGCGGCCGAGAAGCTCGACATCGAGTTCGTCGAGGCCGACGCCCAGGACCTGCCCTTCGACGGCGGCAGCTTCGACGTGACGATGTCGATCTTCGGCGCGGTTTGGCTTTCGTCTTCTTGGCGGC
>DASSNA010000082.1:0-4524 GCA_035688445.1 Solirubrobacterales bacterium
CGAGCTGGTGCCGGCGAGCGTGATCGAGCGCCCGCCTTCGGCTGAGCTGCGTCCCGACCAGCTAGACAGCGACTCGCTGCCGCCTTACGACCTGCTCGACCGCATCCTCGAGGCCTACGTCGAGCGCGACCAGGGCCGCGAGGAGCTGATCGCCGCCGGGATGCCGGCCGAGACCGTCGACGAGGTGATCCGCCTAGTCGACCGCTCCGAGTACAAGCGCCGCCAGGCAGCGCCGGGGATCCGGATCACGCCGAAAGGGTTCGGCAAGGACCGGCGCTTGCCGATCACCAACCGGTTCGGCGGCTAGGCGCCGGGGCGCGGGCGCACGGCGATCGTCATCTGCGCCAGGGCGCAGACTTTGCCCTCGTCGTTTAGCACCTCGGCCTGCCAGAGCCAGGTGGTGCGGCCGCGGTGGCGAGCTTTGGCGCGCACTTCCACGCCGCCCTCGGTGACCGGGCGGATGAAGCTGACGTTGATCGACTGCCCCATCGCCGCCATCCCCTCGTCGTAGACCACCTCCGCCGTCGCATAGGAGCAGATGCTCTCGACCAGCGTCGACATCACGCCGCCGTGAAGGAGGCCGAAGGGCTGGCGCAGGTCGTCGCGCAGCGGCAGCCGCACCCGCGCGTCGTCGGGATCGTCGCTGAGCCACTCGGTCCCGATCAGCCCATCGAAGTGCTTAACCTGCTCTCCCTCGTTCACGCTGCGCACCCTAATAGGCTTCCGGTCGGTGCCGCTCAGCGACGACCAGAAAGCGATCCTGCGGCTGCTCTCGCAGCGGGGCGAGCAGGGTTACGAGGATCTGTCTGCCCTGATGGGGATCTCCATCGAGGAGGTTCACACGCGGGCGCAGGCGGCGGCACGCGAACTTGAAGGGGAAGGGATTCCGGCGCCGGCGATTCCGGATCCGCCTGGGGGCGGTGGGGACTCCCCCTCCGTCGCGAAAGATGGGGAGGCTCCTCCGGGGGAGTCCCCACCGCCCGAGCCCGAGCCGAAGGCAGAGAAGCCGGCTCCAGCACCCGAGAAGCAGGAGGCGCCGAAAGCGCTGCCCAAGGGCGAGCCGAAACCGCCGCTGAAAAAAGAGCTGAAGTTGTTGGAGGGGCGGGGGCTTTGGGCGCTTCTGGCTGGAGCAGCGATCGTGGTCGTCTTCCTCGTGATCATTCTTGTCAGCGGTGGCGATGGTGATTCGGGCAGCAGCACGACCACGACCGCTTCGGGGAAAGTGACCGGGAAAGCGGTCGAAGCTCTAGAAAAAGCAGCCGAAAGAAGCGGCAAAGAAGTGACCAAGGCGGTGCTGAACCCTGTGGACGGCAGCGAAGCCTCCGGGGTCGCGGTCTTCGGGCGGGTCAAAAACAAGCTGGCGCTGCAGGTCTTCGCCGAAGGACTGAACGAAACCGCCAAGGGCGAGGACTACACGATCTGGCTGGCGGCCTCGGAAGAAAAAATGCTGCCGCTTGCCTCGACCCCGGTCAGCAAGGACGGCAAGATCAGCGCCCAGGTCGAAGTGCCGGTCGAAATCCTCGCTTACCTCGCCAACGAAACCTTCGGCCAGCTTGCGATCACCCGCACCGACGAATCGCAGCTGAAAGCCTCGCTGGCGAAAGCGACGAAGGAAAAACAGGCCCCGACCTACACCGGCACTGAAGTCCTGCGAGGAACCGTCACCGGCCCGATCGTCGGCGCCGCCCAGCGGATCGAAGAAGCCGGCAACAAGTAATCCGGATCAGCCGGGCAGCAGCTTGCCGGGGTTCATGATCCCACTGGGGTCGAGCTGTTCCTTGACGGCGCGCAGGACGTCGAGCCCGGTCTCCCCCACCTCGGCCTCCATGTAGGGGGCGTGGTCGCGGCCGATCGCGTGGTGGTGGGTGATCGTGCCGCCATGGGCGACAATCGCCTCGCAGGCGGCGCGCTTGACTCCCGCCCACTGCTCGATCTCGGCGCCACGGCGGGCGCGGGAGATGAAGGTGAAGTAGAGCGAGGCGCCGTCGGCGTAGGCATGCGAGAGGTGGCAGAAGACCAGGCCGGGCGTGCCCTGTCCGTCCAGCGCCTTGCGGATCGCGGCGCCGACCCCCTCGTGCAACTCGTTGAGCCGACTCCAGGTATGCGAAGTCTCAAGCGTCTCGACCATCGCCCCCATCCCCATCAGGGTGTCGCGCAGGTAGGGGCCCTGGTAGCGGCCGTGCTCCCAGGAGCGACCAGCGGCCTGTCCAAGGTACGCGGCGCCACCGCCCCGCAAGGCGCGGACGGAGAGGGCGCGGCGACGCGCCACCGACTCCTCGTCGCCCTCGTAGCCGACGATCATCAGCGCCCCGCCGCGGCGCCCGCGCAAGCCGAGGTAGCGGTCGAAGAGGCTACCCGCCGTGCCCCGCGGACCGGAGAGCGCGAGCGTGCCCTCGGTCTCCTCCTCATCGGAGACGCGGACGATCTCCGGCAGCCCCGGCCCTTGCGCCAGTGTCCGCACGATCTCCGCTCCGGCTTCGAAGCTCTCGGCCATCCAGGCCTCGTAGCGGCGGGTGCTTGGCGCCGGGCGGACGCGGACCGTCAGCTCGGGGATCACCCCGAGCACGCCCTCGGAGCCGATCACCAGCTCGCGCAGCGTCGGGCCGGCGGCGGTGTGCGGCGTTTCCAGCGTCGTTAGCTCTCCAGCCGGCGCCAGCAGCCGCACCGAGCTGACCAGCGCGTCGAAGCGGCCGTAGCCGCTGGAGGCCTGGCCGGCGGAGCGGGTGGCAGCGAACCCCCCAACCGTCGCGTACTCGAACGACTGCGGGAAATGGCCGAGGGTTAGCCCCTGCTGCCCCAGCGCCGCCTCGGCCTCGGGGCCACGCAGGCCAGCGCCAAGGCGAGCGGTGAGCGAGCGGCGGTCGACCTCGACGTCGCGCAGGGCGCCGAGATCGAGGCTGATTACGCGACCGTGGCCGCCACGCAGCGGCTCGACGCCGCCGACGACGCTGGTGCCGCCGCCGAAGGGGACGATCGCGATGCCCTCGGCAGCGCAGACGTCGATTACGCGGCGGAGGGCGTCGGCGTCCGGTGGCATGACGACGGCGTCCGGCGCGGCCTCCAGCGCCCCGTTGCGCAGTCGCGCGAGGTCGACGTAGCCGCGCCCGGTCGAGTGACGTAGCCGGTCCTCGTCGTCCACAAAGACATTCCCCTCCCCCACCGCCTCGACCAGCGTTCGTGGCAGCGCCTCCGCCGTCGGCAGCTCGAACCCCTCGAGGCTCCGCGCAAGCGGCCAAGCCTCCAGCGCACCGATCCGCTCCCGCAATACGGCGAGCGCCTCGTCATCGAGCGCCGGCCCGACCGCCGGATCCCCCCAGCCCCACCACTTCGCATCTCGCCTTGGGAACTGCATCAAATTTCATGCCTCCCGGCCCGGAAATTTGATGCAGTTCGCTGTCTCGGGGGGTTTTTTGTCACGTCAGCGCCCTCTCGATCCCGTCGAGCGCTTGGTCGAGGATCGCGCCCTGGGCGCGGCGCATCATCGGCGAGCCGAGGCGCGACATTCCCCGCAGCGTCTGCACCGAGCTGAGGCTGACCGCGGTCTCGCCCTCTCCTCGATCTTTCAGGCCGACCTCCACCCGCGAGGCTTTCAGGTGGCGTTCGAACGGCGTCCCTTCCAGCTCCTGCTCCCAGACGTAGCGCTCGTTCTCGGCCGAGCTGACGCAGCGGAAATCGGCCCGCACGCCCCGCCCCTCGGCCGTCTCCAGCACCTTCGTCCAGCGGCTGCGGCGACCGCCGGTCTTGTCGTCGACGTTCTCGACCCGCGTCGTCCGCGGCCACCAGCGCGGCAGCGCATAGGGGTCGGAGACAAGCTTCCAGACCTCCCCCACCGGCGCCGCGACCGTGCGCTTGCGGGTGACGCGCGCCACCGGGGCTCAGTCGCCCGCGAGCCGGCGCAGATCCCGGACGAGCAACAGGTGCTTGAGATGACTGACCGTCGCCGCCAGACTTTCCAGGCTCTCCAGCGCCTCTTTGCGGCGCTCGGGGTTGCGCGAGCGCAGCGACGGGCCCAGCAGCGCTTCCAGCAGGTTCGCCTCGCGGTCGGCCGATGAGCGGAAGACGCGCAGGTTGCGGGCGCCGACGCCGACCCGGGAGAGCTCGTTGGCGGCGCGGACGATCTCGCGGTCGGTCTCGTCGTAGACCTGCTTGCCCTCGCGTTTCTCCGGCTGCACAATCCCGTAGTTCTCGAGCTCGCGGATCAGCTCCTCCCGCGCCCCGGTCTCCTCGACGATCTCGTCCAGGGTGAGGTAGGCGCGCGAGGTGTCGACGAGGATCGCCCGCCGCACCGCCCCGCTCGCCGGCTTGCGCTCGCCGTCGCCGAGCACGAGGTCGCCGCCGGAGGCGAGCTCCTGGCGGATCACCCGCAGCGGCAGGAACTCGTCGCGCTGCAGGCGCAGGATCGTCCGCAGCCGTTCGACGTCGGACTGGCTGTAGAGGCGGTAGCCGCCGGAGGTCCGCCGCGGGCTCAGCAGCTTCTGGTCCTCCAGGTAGCGGATCTTCGAGATCGAGACGTCGTCGAACTCG
>DASSNA010000086.1:0-4064 GCA_035688445.1 Solirubrobacterales bacterium
CACGGGCGGATGAGCCACGGCCAGAGCCTGTACCAGGAGGTCGTGCAGGTCCCCCTCCTGTTCGCGGCACCGCACCGCATCCCCGCCGGCCGCCGGCTCGGTCCGGCGAGCCTCCTCGACGTCGTTCCCACCCTGGCCGACCTCCTCGGGCTGCATCTGCCGGCTGGCAGCCTCGACGGCGTGAGCCTCGCCGGTCCGCTGACCGCGGCGCGGCCGCAGCCGGTCCCCGGGCGCGGGTTCCTCCTCCACCTCGATTTCGAGGACGGCACCGGGCTCGCGCTGCTCTACGGCCACGACAAGCTGGTGCTCGGCCAACGCCCCTACCGCAAGGAGCTCTTCGATCTGGCGGCCGACCCCGGGGAGCAACGCAACCGCCTCGGCGGGCCGGGCGCCGCCGCGGTCGTCGCCCGCCTGGGGTCCGAGATGGCCCGCCTCTATGAGCGCTATACGGACGCCGCCCTGGCTCGCCGGGCCGTGCCGATCGGGGACGAGCTGATGCGGAAGCTGGGAGCGCTCGGTTACGTCGCCGGCCGGGCGCGGCCGGACGAGCGCCGGATCCCGGAGCGCATCTCCGCCCCCGACCCCTATCCGAACGGCCTCCTCGGCTGGGAGGGCGCGGCGCTCACCACCTGCGTCAGGCTCGCCGAACGCGGCTCCGAAGCCTACCTCCTGGACGGCTGGTACGGAGTCGAGGCGGGAGGGCGCTGGACGGCCCCCTACGGCTCGCTGGCCCTCGCCCCTCCGACCGGCGGCTTGCCCAGCGCGCTGGTGCTGCAAGGCGCCAACTTCCGCCCGGCGGCGGTGCGGCTGCGGGTGAGCGTCGACCGCCGCCCGCTGATCGACGCCGCGCTGCCGCCCGGCGGCTTCCGCCTGGCCGCGCCGCTGCGCCGGTCACTCGCCCGCCCGCTGCTGGTCGAGATCGCCGCCGACCCGGCGTTCGTCCCGTCGCCGTCCGGAGCCGGCGACAACCGCTCGCTGGGGATCTTCCTCGCCACCGCCTGCGTGCTGCCGGCGGCGGAGGGGGGCGATCGCTACCGGGTGGGCGGGCCCTGAGAAAAAAGATCGACGCGGTGGATATCTGGCCGGCCTATGCATCTGTATCGATTTCCGGAAGCCATGAGCTTTGAGATAGAATAAGACTGTCTTCGCCGAGGAAACCAAAAGGGTCGGCCATGTCAGAGTCGCTCGTAACTCACCGAGCCGAGGAGAAAAACGACGTCGCGATCCTCTTCATTCACGGCTTCGGGGGTGACCCGCGCAAGACTTGGGATCGCTTCCCGGAGTTGCTGATCGCGGACAGGCGCCTCGCCGGCTGGGACGTCTTGAGCGTAGGCTACGCGACCGGCCCCTGGATGGATATCATCGGCGTCTGGAGAGCGGATCCCAACGTTGCCACCATCGCCGGCCTTCTCCGCACCACGGCGAGCCTCACTCTCAAGCGCTATGCGCGGCTGGCGGTGATCGCCCACAGCATGGGTGGGCTCGTGCTGCAAAAAGCTTTGGTGGACGACGCCGCTTTTGCCGCGAGGGTCGGGCATGCCGTATGTTTCGGCACTCCCAGCAATGGTCTCCTCAAGGCGGCGTTCTTCAAGCTCTGGAAGCCGCAGATCGAAAACATGGCCTGGGACAGCGACTTCATCCTCGACCTCAGGAAGCGCTGGAAGCACCAGTTTGGTGCTCGTCCATTCGAATTCCTGGCGATTGCGGGAGACCAGGATCAGTTCGTTCCGGTCGCCTCGTCCCATGGCCCCTTTCCGCCGGAGCTGTGCAGGGTGGTTCCTGGCAACCATCTGACAATGGTCAAGCCCGCCAGCGGCGAGAGCCTCAGCGTGCAGCTAGTTCTCGACTGCCTGATCGGAAGAGCCGCGCCAGCGGGGCCTGCAAATGCCGCGCGGGCGGCGGTAGAACGGGGCGAGTTCTACAAGGTGGTCAATCAGCTCGAGCCGCAGAAGGACGAGCTGGACGAGACCGGACTCGTCCAGCTCGCTCTCGCCTTAGAGGGGGTCGGCAGGCAGAAGGACGCGATCGCGATCCTCGAAAAGGCCCAGCCCGACTACACCGACGCCGTCGGCGTCCTCGCCGGCCGCCTGAAGCGGCGTTGGCTGGTCGAGAGGCGGGCCCGGGACGCCGAGAAGTCCTACGAGCTCTATTCAGCCGGCCTCGCGAGGTCCGAGGAGAGACAGAACCACTCGCAGGCCTTCTATCATGGCATCAACATAGCCTTCTTGGAGTTGGCGTACAAGAACGACCCCGAAGCGGCGAGGAACATGGCACAACGGGTCCTCGCTCACTGCCAGCAGGCGCGGCTCGACAAATGGCGGCTGGCGACCGAGGCAGAGGCCCACCTCGTCTTAGAGGAGGAGGAGGAGGCCCTCGCGAGATACCAGTCGGCGGTCGAAAACACGCCCCTCCCGACACCACGAGAGATCGACTCGATGTATCAACAAGCTTTCTCCATCGCCAGCGTATTGGGCGATGAGATGATGGCAGATCGCCTGAGGGCGCTCTTCCGTAGCGAGAGCCGAAACTGAGGGCTACCTTCCCGCCGCGGCCAGCTCCTCCTCCACCTGCTTCTCGAGGTCGACCGTCTCCCCCCGCTTCTCGCGGGCTTCGCGGATGAGACGGATGTTGCGGAGGGTGGTCTCGGGCTCCCAGCTCTCGCGGACGTTGGCGAGGGCGGCGCCCAGGGCCGCGGCGGCTTTCCCTGCATCCTTGGCGAGGACGGCGAGCTCGAGAAGGGTGGCGTGGTCCCAGTAATCGGGCTTGCCCGCGGCGACCTTGCGTCCGACGGCATAGGTCACCACCGGGAGGAGCTCCTGGCGGCGCGGGTCGGGCGGCTCCTTGAGCTCCATCAGGGTCACCGCGTTGATGCCGGGATAGGCGTCGCGCCAGTCGGCCTCGAAGCCCTTCAGATAGGCGTCGACCGCCTTGTCGAGCAGCCCGCGCGCCTGGAACGCCTTGCCGCTCTTCGCCGCGGCCTCCCAGCGGTCCTTGTAGACGCGGCCGAGGATGCCGTAGGTCTCGCTGCTCGGGCCCCGGCGCTCGATCAGGGAGAGGAGGAGCGCCTCCGCCTCGTCCCCACGGCCCGCGCGGTTGAGCGCCAGGCCGAGTTGCTCCTGAATCATCACCGTCGCGGCAAGCGGCTGCGGCATCTTCGCCGCCAGACGCACCATGTCGTCCCAGGCCTTGACAGCGCGGTAGGAGAGGAAGAGGTCGACGACGACCCCCGACTCGACGCTCGCCAGGTCGCCGAGCTCCGCCTCGACGGCGCGGACGGCATCCGCCCCCTGCCGGCGCGCGGCGGCGAGCTTCCTCTTCTCCTCCTCGGAGTACCGGACCCGATCGCGGAAGACGTCGGTCTTCGCATGGTCGATCTCGTTAGGGTAGCCCTCGACGAGCTCGTAGATGGGGCTGTCGGCGGCCGGCTCCCTGGCCGCCGCCTCGCGCGCCTGGGCCAGGCGCTTCCCCAGCATCGACTTGGTGGCGTCCACGTCGGCCGGCTTGCCATCGGGACCGAGCGTGTAGGGCAGGGCGCGCAACGGCGCGACGTCGAAGGGGAGCTGGCTCCCCCCTTTCGAGAAGACGAGCACCGTGCTCCACGGCCGCACCGCGTGGCGCAGGCCGAGCTCGTAGAAGACGTTGGCGTTGGCGGTGGTCAGGTCGGCCACCGCGAACTTGCAGAAGATCAGCCGCTCGAACATCGGCTTGTGGATGATGCCGCCGGTCATCTCCTCGTCGGCGCGGATGGGGTCGAGCCCCGCCTCGCGGATCGCCGGCGCGATCAGCTCGCCGTAGACGGCGTCGAAGTCCACCAGCTTCCCCGACAAGTCGGGCTTCTGGCCGAACGGCATGAGCACGAAGCAGAGGTCATTGGGCATGGTGCCTCCCGGGGGCGAGCGACGGCGTCCCTATCGTATCCCAGCCGTCGCTCAGCAACGGAAAGGTGACAGTGAACGCGGCGCCACCCTCGGGGGCGTGGGTCTCGACGCGGATGTCGCCGCCGTGCGCCTTGACCAGGTTGCGGACGGTCACCAGGCCGAGGCCGGTGCCCTGCCGCTTGGCGG
>DASSNA010000098.1:0-4958 GCA_035688445.1 Solirubrobacterales bacterium
CCGCCAACCGGCGCAACCCCGAGGTGGCGCCGCCGCACCTCTTGGTCGCCCTGCTCGAACAGGACGACGGGCTGGTCGTGCCGATCCTGCAGCGGCTCGGCGCCGACACCGCGGCGATCGCCGCCCGCGCCAACGAGGCGGTCGCGGCGCTGCCGAAGCTGAGCGGTGAGGGCGAAGAGCCGCGCTTCTCCCAGGCCCTGGCGCAGGTGGTCCGCGGGGCCGAGAAAGAGATGGCGGCCAAGGGCGATGAGTACATCTCCACCGACCACCTGCTGCTGGCGCTGACCGAGAGCGCCAGCGTCCGCGACCTCCTTCCCGACCGCGACTCGCTGGAGGGGGCGATCGCCGAGGTGCGGCCGCAGAAGGTCACCTCGCCCAACCCCGAGACGACCGCCCAGGCGCTGGAGAAATTCGGCCGCGACCTCACCGCCGAGGCGCGCGACGGCAAGCTCGACCCGGTGATCGGGCGCGACGAGGAGATCCGCCGCGTAATCCAGGTCCTCTCGCGCCGGACCAAGAACAACCCGGTGCTGATCGGCGACCCCGGCGTCGGCAAGACCGCGATCGTCGAGGGGCTGGCGCAGCGGATCGTCCACGGCGACGTGCCCGAGAGCCTGCGCGACCGGCGGGTGATCGCGCTCGACATCGGCTCGCTGCTGGCCGGCTCCAAATACAGGGGCGAATTCGAGGAGCGACTGAAAGCGGTGCTGCAGGAGGTGCAGGACGCCGAGGGCCAGATCGTCCTCTTCCTCGACGAGCTCCACACGATCGTCGGCGCTGGCGCTGCCGAGGGCGCGGTCGACGCCGCCAACCTGCTGAAGCCGATGCTGGCGCGCGGGCAGCTGCGCGCGGTCGGCGCCACCACGCTCGACGAGTACCGCAAGCACATCGAGAAAGACGCGGCGCTGGAGCGGCGCTTCCAGCCAGTGCTGGTCGGCGAGCCGGACCTGAACGACACGATCGCAATCCTGCGCGGGCTGAAACCGCGCTACGAACAGCACCACGGCGTCCGCATCTCCGACTCAGCCGTGGTCGCCGCGGCAACGCTCTCGGAGCGCTACATCGCCGACCGCTTCCTCCCCGACAAGGCGATCGACCTGATCGACGAGGCCTCCTCGCGGCTGAAGATCGAGATCGACTCGGTGCCGACCGAGATCGACGAGGTCGAGCGGCGGATCCAGCAGCTGGAGATCGAGCGCGAGGCGCTGAAGAAAGAGACCGACGAGGCCTCGAAGGCGCGACTGGGGGCGCTCGAAGAGGACCTCGCCAACCTGCGCGAGGAGGCCGAAGCGCTGCGCACCCGCTGGCAGAACGAGAAAGAGCCGCTAGAGGCGATCCGCGAGGCGAAGGAACAGCTCGAGGAGGCGCGGCTGGAGGTCGAGCGGGCCGAACGCGAGACCGACCTGGAGCGAGCGGCCGAACTCAAATTCGGCCAGATCCCCGAGCTGGAGGAGAAGGTCAAGGAGCAAGGAGCGCGGCTGGAGGAGCTCCACGCCGGCGGCGGCACGATGCTGGGCGACGAAGTGACCGAGGAGGACGTCGCCGAGGTGGTCGGCAAATGGACCGGTATCCCGGTCAGCCGGCTGATGGAGGGCGAGGTCGAGAAGCTGATCCACATGGAGGAACGGCTGCACGAGCGGGTGATCGGCCAGGACGAGGCGATCGCCGCCGTCTCCAACGCGCTGCGCCGCTCGCGGGCCGGGCTCTCGGACCCGCACCGGCCGATCGGCAGCTTCCTCTTCCTCGGCCCGACGGGGGTCGGCAAGACCGAGCTGGCGAAGGCGCTGGCTGAGTTCATGTTCGACTCCGAGCAGGCGATCGTCCGCCTCGACATGTCCGAGTACATGGAGAAGCACACGGTGGCGCGGCTGATCGGCGCGCCCCCCGGCTACGTCGGCTACGAGGAGGGCGGGCAGCTGACCGAGGCGGTGCGGCGCCGGCCCTACGCGGGGGTGCTGCTGGACGAGATCGAGAAGGCCCACCCCGACGTCTTCAACACGCTGCTGCAGCTGATGGACGACGGGCGGCTGACGGACGGACAGGGCCGCACGGTGAGCTTCACCAACACGGTCCTAATCATGACCTCCAACGTCGGCTCCGAGCGGATCGTCGGCGAGTCGGTCGACGAGAAGATCCGCGAGCAGATCGAAGAGGTGCTGGCGGGGACCTTCAAGCCCGAGTTCCTCAACCGGATCGACGACACGGTGATCTTCCACCGCCTCTCGAAGGCGGACATCGGCCGCATCGTCGAGCTGCAGGTGGAACAGCTGGTCGGCCGCGTGCGCGAGCGCGGGATCGAGATCGAGCTGACCGACGAAGCGCGGACGCTGCTCGGCAACCTCGGCTACGACCCCACTTACGGGGCGCGGCCGCTGAAGCGGGTGGTGCAAAAGCAGCTAGTTGACAAGCTGGCGTTGGCGATCCTCGAGGGCGAGTTCCGCGAGGGCGACGTGGTCCGCGTCGACGCCAGCGAAGGCGAAATCGTCTTCGCCCGGGCCGAGGCGCCCGCCGCGGCATCGGCCTGAGCCCTACCCGGTACTGGGAAAAGCCGCTTCACGGCTCATAATTAGGGGGATTTCTGCCGAAACAAACGAAGATCAAGCTGCTCTTTAAGTAGCGGGTCAAAATACCCCTAGCAAGATGGACGATCCCACTCCGATCAACGCCCGCTCGAAGCGCCGGCAACCCGAGGCCGTCGAGGACCTCTCGCTGGCCGTGCGCGACCGGGTTCTTTGGCCGCTCGAGGACCAGTTCCGGGCCCTCAGCGACGAGGGGCGCATGATGGTTGCCGGCGCCGCGGCAGTGTTGGCGCTGGGGATCGGGATCGTTGGCTTCTCCGCCCTCGGCTCGGGCGGCTCGCAGGCGACCGACGTCCAGGTCGCCGCGGCCCCCGCCCCGACCGCGCAGCCGGCGCCGGCTCCCGCCAAGTCCGAACCCGCTCCCACCCTGCACGGGGCCGCTCCCGTCTTCAAGGCCCCCCAGGAAGACCAGGCTGAAGTCGCCGGCTCGAAGGCGGTCGAGCACGAAGCTGCAGCGGCAACCGCGGACAACACCGGCAACGCCGCCACCGACACGATCTCCTCAACGCCGGCCGCGCAGCCGACTGACGCTTCCACTTCCGCCTCTGCCTCAGTCGCTCCCGTCGACGGGCCTCCCGCTGGTCCCGCCGCGGTCGCGGTCGCCCGCAAGTTCGCCAAAGGCTTCGTTGTCTATGAGACCGGCGGCGACAAGGCCACCATCAACAAAGCCTTCGCCGCCACCGCTACTCCGGAGCTGACCAAAGCCCTGCTGCGGCGGCCGCCGCGGCAACCCGCAGGGGTGAAGGTGCCCAAGGCGAAGGTGCTGAACGTGGTCCCAGCGCCCTCGCACGGCAGCATCTACCCGCTCAGCGTCTCGCTGCTGCGCGTCGGCGTCACCAGCGAGCTGCGGCTGGAAATGGAACAGCTGAAACACAAGGGCTGGCGCGTCACCAACGTCCTCGGCTGATGGAACGGACGCACAAGATCAAGGCGGTCGTCGCGACCGCGGCGGCCACGGCGGCGCTGGCGGTGCCAGTTGCCGTCGCCAGCGCCGATGCAACGGGCTCGGCGGCGCCGGTTGCCGGCGCCGCGCTCGAAGCTCCTTCGACCTCAAGCGAAGTACCGAAGCCAGAATCACAGCCGACGGTGAAGCACGGCGCCACCCTGGTCCCGCCGCCACCCCCGGCGACGCACACGCCGCCACCGAGCGGCGGCGTCAGCGCCGGCAACTCGGAAGGCGAACCGGAAAGCGCGGAAACCGAAACCGAAGTCGGCGCCACCGTTGCCCCCAAACCAGGCACCTTCGTCATCCCCTCGCTGAGCCCGTCGAGCTGCGGGATCGGTGCAGTGCCGACGTTCCTGATCCCGATCTACCAGCGTGCCTCGACCCAGTACGGGCTGGGGCCACAGGGGCCGGCGGTGCTGGCCGGGATCAACTCGGTCGAGACCGCCTTCGGCACCAACCTCGGCCCCTCCTCCGCCGGCGCCGTCGGCTGGATGCAGTTCATGCCGGAAACCTGGGCCACTTACGGGGTCGACGCCAACGGCGACGGGGTCGCGGACCCGAACGACCCCGAAGACGCGATCTTCGCCGCCGCCGGCTACCTCAAAGCTGCCGGGATGCCCGCCGATACCTACGGCGCGATCTTCGCCTACAACCACGCCGACTGGTACGTCGAAGAGGTGCTCGCCAACGCCGGCTGCTACGCCAGCGAAGTCGGGTCCAACTCCTTCGCCAGCATCGGCCTGGGGCCGCAGATCCCGGTCATGCAATGCCAGGCGGCGCCGGACTGGAAGCGCCAGATCCCGGAGGAATACATGGCCGCTTTCGAGGCCGCCGCCGGCCGCTACGAACTCGGCAAGCGCGGCGTCTGGGCGCTGGCCGCGATCGCCCACCTCGAGTCCAACTTCGGGCGCAGCATGACCAAGCGCCAGCTGGCGACCGAAAGCGCCCTCGGGCTCGACCCGATGGAGTGGAAGCGCTACGCCGTCGACGGCAACGACGATGGGCGCGTTCGCCACGGTGACATCGCCGACGCGGCGGCGACGCTGGCGCGGATGATCTGGTCGCGCGGCAGCATCCAGGCCGGCGTCTTCACCCACAACCAGGCCGAGTGGTACGTCGACGAGGTCCTACAGGAGGCGGGCGAAATCGAAGGTGGCTGCAAAGTCAGCTACATCGACTGGCGGATCGCCCCGCTCGTCACCGGTTCCGAAGCACCGGGCTCGCAAGCTCTCATCAACCCCGACGGTCTCGCCAGCGCCCCGCGCAGCGCGCCGCCGGCGATCAAGGCCGTGATCGCCGCGGCCAACTCGATCGCCCACACCCCCTACGTCTGGGGCGGCGGCCACGGCTCCTGGTACTCCTACGGCTACGACTGCTCCGGCGCCGTCAGCTTCGCCCTCTACGGCGGCGGCCTGCTCGACACCCCCCTCACG
>DASSNA010000153.1:0-2865 GCA_035688445.1 Solirubrobacterales bacterium
CCCACTTCGGCTCCAAGCAGGAGCTGCAGCTGGCGACGATCGCCGCCGCCGCCGACCGCTTCCGTACCACCGTCGTCGAGCCGGCGCTGGAGCGCCCGGAGGGTGCGCCGCGGCTGCGGGCACTTGCGGGGCGCTACCTCGACCAGGTCGACACCTACTCCGGCGGCTGCTTCTGGGCCGCCACCTCGGCCGAGTACGACGACCGGCCGGGACCCGTCCGCGACGCGATCGTCGCCGCCCTCGACGCCTGGCTGGCGGCGCTCGAGCAGCAGGCGCAGGCGGCGGGAGTCGAGCGGCCCGAGCGCCTCGCCTTCGAGATGTACTCGCTGGTGATGGGCGCCAACGCGCGCTACCGCCTGACCGGCGACAAGCGGGTCTTCGATTTCGCGCGCGAAGCGATCGACGAGCTGCTGCCGAGCCAGGAGCTCTTCCTCTCCCCGAGCTCGAGCGACGCGCAGCAGGTCGACCTGCTGGCCGACGCCGCGGGACTGTAGGAAGAGGGCGGAGTTAGACCAGGTTCGCGTGCCGGTGGCTGATGACCTGCCGATCCACCTCTTCGCCGACCGGGCGGAGATGGAGGCGTGGCTGGAGGAGAACCAGGCCTCGCCCAGTGGCATCTGGCTGAAGCTCGCCAAGAAGGGCGCGAAGGAGCCGAGCGTCACCTACGACGAGGCGGTCGAGCTGGGCCTCTGCTTTGGCTGGATCGACAGTCAGGTGCGCCGCTTCGACGACCGGCACTACCTGCAGCGCTTCACGCCGCGCCGCCCCCGCGGCCGCTGGTCGAAGATCAACCGCGAGAAAGCGGAAGCCCTGATCGCGGCGGGGAAGATGCGCCCGGGCGGCCTGGCCGAGGTCGAGGCAGCGAAGGCAGACGGCCGCTGGGAGGCTGCATACGAGGGACAGCGAACGGCGAAGGTGCCCGCCGACCTGCAGCGCGAACTCGACGCCAACCAGGCCGCCGCCGAGTTCTTCGCCTCCCTCGACAGCGCCAACCGCTACGCGATCGTCTACCGCCTCGACGACGCGAAAAAACCCGAGACCCGGGAGCGCCGTCTACGAAAATTCGTCGCCATGCTCGAGCGCGGGGAGAAGATCCACTAGCCGGAGGGAGGCTCCCGACCCGCCTACACTCGGGAGCGTGGATCGAGAGTTGCTGGAATCCGTCCTGGCTGCCGAGCCTCCCTACCGCGCCAAGCAGGTGTGGGAGTGGGTGGCGCGCGGGACGCGGTCCTACGGGGAGATGACGAACCTGCCGGCGGCGGTGCGCGAGCGACTGGAGGCGGATGTGCCGCTTTCGACCCTCGCGGTTCAGGCCGAGGCGAAGTCTGACGATGGCACCGTCAAGACGCTCTTCCACACCGGCGACGGGCGGCCGATCGAGGCGGTCCTGATGCGTTACCGCGACGGGCGCCGCTCGGTCTGCCTCTCCTCGCAGTCCGGCTGCCCGCTCACCTGCACCTTCTGCGCCACCGGGCAGATGAAGTTCGGCCGCAACCTCGAGGTCGACGAGATCCTCGACCAGGCGCTCCACTTCCGCCGTATCGAGGCGATCGACCATGTCGTCTTCATGGGGATGGGGGAGCCGACGATGAACGTCGACAACGTGCTCGCCGCCTGCGAACTGCTGCCCGACCTTGGCGTCACTCACCGCCGCACCGCGATCTCCACCGTCGGCTGGGTGCCGGGGATCGACCGCCTCGCCGATTGCGAGATGCCGATCAGCCTCGCCCTCTCCCTGCACGCCCCCAACGACGGGCTGCGCTCGCAGATCATGCCGGTGAACGACCGCCACCCGATCGCCGAGGTGCTCGCCGCCTGCGATCGCTACCGCGCCGCCCGCCGCCGCAAGGTCTTCGTCGAGTACGTGATGCTCGACGGCGTCAACGACCTGCCCGAGCACGCCCGCCAGCTCGCCGGGCTACTCGACCCCCGCGCCTACAAGGTCAACCTCATCCCCTACAACCCGACCGGCACCTACGACGGCTCCTCGCCGGAGCGGATCGAGGCTTTTCGCGCGATTCTCGCCGAGCACCGCATCACCGCCACCGTCCGCCTCACCCGCGGCCGCGACATCGACGCCGCCTGCGGCCAACTCGCCGTGTCGGCCGGCTAAGTCGGCATTTCGTCACGAACCTGGTGCAGAAATTTTGCAGTAGCGCCTTGTTTCGTTACAGACGAAAAGTTACGGTAGGATCATGCCGACGATGGAAGCTCCCTCGACCGAAAAGAGGATCGACGACCTCAACGACCGGATGGCCGAAGGCTTCGGCCAGGTTCATCGGGAGATCGACGGGCTAAACCTCCGGCTGACCGAACGCTTCCAGCGGGTCGAGAAAGAGATGAGTGAAGGGTTTAAGCGCGTTGATCGAGAAATCGCTCGTGTGGATGGGGATATCCGCGAACTTCGCGGCGACATCAAGGAACTCAGCCGCGAGACCAGCGTCCGCTTCGATGCGATGCACCGGACGATGATGCGGGGCTTCTTCGCCCTCGGCGGGATCACTGTGACCCTGTTCGTTGCGCTCGCCGGGTTGCAGGGCTTCTAGGCGCTCGCGAACCACCGGATGGGAACTGGCCAGCCAGCCAGTTACGATGCCGGGGGATGGCCACGGTCGATACAACCGTCCCCGTTTCGCGCCCGCCCGAGATGTCGGGCAATCCGGTCCGGCGGGTCGTCGGTGACCTCTGGGACGAGTGGCAGGGGAGGGGGAAGTTCCCGCCCGGCCACGTCGACTTCAGCTGGACCCGCACCCATCAGATCGCCCACGACCCGCTGCCGCTGCTGCTCTCGGCCTATGAAGAGTTCGGCCCGATCTTCAGTCTGCGCCTGCTGCACTCGCGGGTCGTCTTCATGCTCGGGTCGGA
>DASSNA010000113.1:0-2126 GCA_035688445.1 Solirubrobacterales bacterium
GGAGTGGCGCTCTTGGATGAGGAGGACTTCGGGGTGCTGTTCGCGAAAGGCGGCGGAAAGACGCTTGGCGGCTTCTCCCAGAATCAGGTTGCAGCTAACCCAGCCTCTCCTGCAGCCACGCCGGGAACTCCCGCCAGGGGAGAGCGACCACCCCGCCGGGCAGCGTCTTCCGCTCGGCGACGTTGCAGACGACGAGCGCTTCGGGCCCGGCGGCGGCGCCGGCGAGGGAGCGGAAGCGCTGTAGCGCTTCGGCGTGCCGCAGGGTGGGCGTGGCCGACAATTTGATCTCGATCGGCGTGAGCCCTCCCGCCAGGCGGAGGATCAGATCCACCTCGAGCCCGTCGTGGGAACGCCAGAAGTAGAGATCGGGCCGCAGACCCAGCAGGGCAAAGACCTTGTAGGCCTCGCTCACCACCAGGCCCTCGAACAGCACGCCGCCCATGGCGCCCGCCAGGGCGGCCGCTGCCCCGGGTTGCCGGGTGAGCGCGCAGATGAGTGCCGAGTCGAGGAAGTAGAGCTTGGGCGACTTGATGATCCGCTTGCCGAAGTTCTCGAAGTAGGGTGGCAGGAGCCGTACGATGTAGGCCGCTTCGAGGAGGCTCACCCAAGTCCTGACCGTCGGCTGGGAGATGCCGGCTGAACGCGCGAGGTCGGCGGCGTTGAGCTCCCGGCCGTGGCGCGCCGCGCAGAGGCCGAGGACGGTCTCGAAAGCACGCAGGTCCTGCACATTGAGGATCTGACGTATGTCCCTCTCCACGTACGTCTGGATGTAGGAGGCGACCCAGAGGTCCCGTTTCTCGGGCTGCAACGCGGGTTCGGGGTAGCCGCCGTTCCACACCGCGGAGCCGAGGTCGGGCAGGCGCTCGGGTCCGAGCTCGAGCAGGCTGAACGGGAGGAGCTCGAGGAGCGCGATCCGCCCGGCCAGAGACTCGCTGACGTGCGCCATGACCTGGAACTGCTGCGACCCGGTCAGCAGCCACCGGCCGTAGGCATGGCGGTCGCGGTCGATGCGGATCTTGAGATAGGACAGGAGCTCCGGGGCGTACTGGATCTCGTCGAGGACGATCCGCCCCGCCGGGAAGCGGTCGAGGAAGCCGTTGGGATCAGCCTGCGCGAACCCCCGCTCGAGCGGGTCGTCCAGGCTCAGGTAGTGGGCGTCCCGGCCGAACTCCTCCAGGAGGAAGGTGGTCTTCCCGGACTGGCGGGGGCCGGTGACGAGGACCGAGGGGAACTGCCCGAGAGCGCGTGAGAGGGAGGGGTGCAACGCCCGGGGGAGGTACACCCTGACAATTCTAAGATTGAATTTTAAATCGGTCAATCCTTTTGGGATGAATAGTTTGCAGGCCGTTCGCCACCTTCAAGCTGCCGGCGAGGCGGGTTGGGACCACCCCGCCGGCTATGTAAAAGGGGAACTTCCAATCCCCTGAAGCAGACTCCCGATCAGACCGGCGCCGGCTCTTCCCGGTTCCGGCGGCCGCGGCCGAAGAGGCCGGCGACGCGGGCGAAGGGCTTCCACTCCACGACGTCGTCGAACAGGCTGTAGGCGACCGGCGTGCCGATCAGGGTGAGGAGCAGGGCGAGGGTCTGGCCGCCCATGATCACCGAGCCAATGGCGCGGTTCGTCGCCGCCCCCGTGCCGGAGGAGGCGACCAGCGGCACCATGCCGGCCACGAAGGCGAGCGTGGTCATCAGGATCGGCCGCAACCGGTCGCGGTTCGCCTGGCGGATCGCCGCGGCGCGCGGCATCCCCTCCCGGCGCAGCGCCAGCGTGTGGTCGATCTGCAGGATGCTGTTCTTCTTCACGATGCCGAACAGCACCAGGATGCCCAACGCCGAGAAGATGTTGAGCGACTGGTTGAGGATGATCAGCGAGAACAGCGCGAACGGCACCGTCATGGGCAGCGCGAGCAGGATGGTCACCGGGTGGAGCCAGCTCTCGAACTGCGCCGCGAGGATCAGGTACATGAAGACGATCGAGAGCAGGAAGGCGACCATGAAGTTGACCGCCGCCTTCCCCTGCTCGCGCGAACGGCCGGTCAGGCCGAAGGCGTAGGCGGCCGGCATGTGGAGGTCCAGCGCCGCCTTGTTCAGGCCGTCGATGACGGTCTGCGAGGAGTAGCCGGGCC
>DASSNA010000116.1:0-2297 GCA_035688445.1 Solirubrobacterales bacterium
AGCTGGCGCAGCGGCTGGTGATGACGCCGTCGCTGCAGCAGGCGATCAAGCTGTTGCAGATGACGCGCATGGAGCTCGACACGCTCCTCACCCAGGAGCTGGTCGAGAACCCCGTGCTCGAGGAGGCCGCCGCCAACGGCAGCGCCGAGGAGATCAACCACGGCGAGTCGATGGAGAACATCGACCTCGACGCCTACTTCGGCGACTACTGGGAGGGCTCGGGGCACTCGTCGATGATGGAGGAGCGCGAAGAGCCCCCCATCGAGAACAGCCTGACCCGCGAGCCGGACCTCTACGACCACCTCCTCTGGCAGCTCCACATGGCCGAGGTGACCCCCCGCCGGCGCGAGATCGCCGAGCTGATCATCGGCAACCTGAACCCGGACGGCTTCCTCGTCGCCACCCCGGAGGAGATCCGGGCGATGGGGGACGAGGAGGAGCGCTGCTACACCATGGAGGAGGTGGAGCAGGCGCTCGAGCTGGTGCGCAGCTTCGATCCGCCGGGCATCGCCTGCATGGACCTCCAGGAGAGCCTGCTGCGCCAGATGGACCACCTCGACGTGCCCGGCGACGCGCTGGCCCGTCGCATGGTCGCCGAGGCCTGGGACCTCTTCCTGCGCCGCCAGTTCCCGGCGGTGGCGAAGAAGCTCGGCGTCGAGCTCGCCGAGCTCGAGGCGGCGGTCGAGATCGTGCGCGGCCTCGAGACCCATCCCGGGCGCAAGTTCAGCACCGACCGCCCGCACTACATCGAGCCGGACGTCTTCGTCCGCCGGGTGGGGGAGGAGTACGTCATCCAGCTCAACGACGACGGCCTCCCCCGGCTGCGCGTCAGCCGCGCCTACCGCCGCATGTTGCAGAGCATGCGCAGCGAGGGGCGGCAGTCCGAGGCCCAACAGTTCATCAAGGACAAGATCCGCTCGGCGGTCTGGCTGATCAAGAGCCTCGACCAGCGCCAGCGCACCATCTACAAGGTGGCGGCGTCGATCGTCCGCCAGCAGCGCGAGTTCCTCGACAAGGGGATCGAGCACCTGCGCCCCATGGTGCTGCGCGACGTGGCCGAGGACATCGGCATGCACGAGTCGACGGTCAGCCGGGTGGTCTCCAACAAATACATGCACACCCACCGCGGCCTCTTCCCGATGAAGTTCTTCTTCCACAGCGGCATCGACCGGGAGTACGGCGACAACATCTCTTCCCTGACAGTCAAGCGGAAGATCGAGCAGCTCATCCAGGCGGAGGACCCGAAACGGCCGCTCTCGGACAGCGAGCTGATGCGGATCCTCAACCGGGAGGGGATCCAGATCGCGCGGCGCACGGTCGCCAAGTACCGCGACGAGCTCTCCATCCCCTCCTCGACCGACCGCAAGCAGATCTTCTGAGGGGGCGTGCGCCTCGCCTCCCTGACCCGGCCGGACCTGGTGTTCCCGGATCTCCCGGCGGCGGACCGCGCCGAGGTGCTCCACGGGCTCGCCGACCGGGTGGCCGCGCGCGGGGTGGTGCGCGACGGGGAGGGCCTGTTCCAGAAGCTCTGGGAGCGCGAGCAGCTCGGCTCGACCGGCATCGGCGCCGGAATCGCGATCCCGCACTGTAAGCTGAAAGGTCTCAAGCGGGGAACGCTGGCGATCGGCCTGGTCCCCCAGGGGGTCGACTTCGGCGCCGTCGACGGCCAGCCGGTCCGCCTGTTCTTCCTGGTGATGTCGCCGGGCGACGCGCCGGCCGAGCACCTGCAGACCCTCGCCGCGCTGTCGCGGTGGCTCAAGGCTGGCGGGCACGCCGAGGCGATCCTCGCGCTGCACGAGCCGCAGGCGATCTACGATCTCCTGCAACGGGAAGGTGTGTGAAGAGCATGGAGCCGCAAAACCCTCCGTCCGTCCGCGTCGCGGAGCTCCTCGGCGAGGAGCTCTCGGACCTGCACCTCCGCGCCCTCGCGGGGGAGTCGCACCTCGACAACCCGATCACCCACCCGCGGGTGCAGAAGCCGGGCCTCGCCTTCGCCGGCTACTACGCCTACATCAAGCCGGGGCGGGTGCAGATCATCGGCGAGAGCGAGACCGAGTACCTGAAGACCCTCGACGAGGAGGAGCGGCACCGGCGCCTGGAGACGATCGCCAGCCTGCCCGTCCCCGTCTTCGTCATCACCAAGGGGATCGCGCCGCTCCCCGGCTTCCTCCATGCCTGCCAGGCGCGCGAGGTGCCGGTGCTCTCCTCGACCGCCCTCTCCTCGACGGTGATCAAGGGGATCAGCTACTTCCTCGAGGACCACCTGGTCCCCTCGACCTGCCTGCACGGCGTGCTGC
>DASSNA010000155.1:0-12262 GCA_035688445.1 Solirubrobacterales bacterium
GAGGACGCCGCACCGCGCAGTGTCCGCCGCCGCCAGGCGCGTGCGGGGGTTTCGCCGAGTCCTACTAAACTCGGGACGATGAGCGAGCCGATCGACCACGGGTTCAAGGAGGGCGACAAGGTCTGGGTCCAAGACGCCGACGGCAACCGCCACCCCGGCGTCTTCGTCGCCGACAACGAGGCCTCGGGCTGGTTCGGTGGCGGCCCCAGCGCCTATGTGGTCCACCCCGAGGCGCACCAGGCCGAGGTCGTCTCGACCTTCCGAATCACCCCGCGCGACGAGTAGGCGAACTTCGCCCGCGGGGGTGTCGATTTCGGCGCCGCTCGTTCGTCGGTGAGGTAAAAGGGGCGGAACTGCCGCCCGCGACGAAGGAGGAATCGATGCGCTTCATGATGTTCATGTATCCCGAAATCAGCGAAGAGGATTGGCATCCCTCGGCCGAGGCCGTGGCTGAGATGAGCCGCTACAACGAGGAGCTGCGCAAGGCGGGGATGCTGCTGGCGCTCGACGGCCTGCGCCCACCGGGCGACGGCGGCAGCGTCAGCTTCGACGGCGAGGGCACGGCGACGGTCACCGACGGTCCCTTCGCCGAGGCCAAGGAGGTCGTGGGCGGCTACTGGCTGATCCAGGCGCGCTCGAAGGAGGAGGCGCTGGAGTGGGCGAGCCGCTGCCCGGGGGAAAACTGCCGGGTCGAGGTGCGGCGGGTCTTCGAGATGGAGGACTTCCCGCAGGACGTGCAGCAGGCCGCCGAGGAAAACTTCGGCGGCTAAGCAGTGGCCGACGCCAAGCGCGCGATCGAGGCGGTCTGGCGGATCGAGTCCGCCCGCCTGATCGCGGGCCTGGCGCGGATCACCGGCGACGTCGGCCTCGCCGAGGACCTGGCGCAAGATGCACTGGTGGCGGCGATGGAGCGCTGGCCGGAGGCGGGCGTGCCGGAGAACCCGGGCGCCTGGCTGATGGCGACGGCGAAGAACCGGGCGATCGACCGCTTCCGGCGCGAGGCCACCTACGAGCGCAAGCTGGAAGAGATCGGCCGCGACACCGGGGCGCTGTTCGCGCTCGAGCACTCTGCGTTCGAGGCGGCAGCCGACGATGAGATCGGCGACGACCTGCTGGCGCTGATCTTCACCTGCTGCCACCCGCTGCTCTCGCGCGAGGCGCGGGTGGCGCTGACCCTGCGCCTACTGGGTGGGCTGACGACGACGGAGATCGCCAGCGCCTTCCTCGTCGGCGAGGCGACGGTGGCGCAGCGGCTGGTGCGGGCGAAGCGGACGCTGCGCGACGCCAAGGTCCCGTTCGAGGTGCCGCGCGGAGCGGAACTGGAGGAGCGCCTGCCCTCGGTGCTCGAAGTCGTCTACCTCGTCTTCAACGAGGGCTACGCGGCGAGCGCCGGGGATGACTGGATCCGCCAGGACCTCTGCGAGGAAGCGCTGCGGCTGGGCCGCATCCTCGCCGAGCTGGCACCGCAGGAGCCGGAGGTGCACGGGCTGATCGCGCTCTTGGAGATCCAGGCCTCGCGCAACGCCGCCCGCCGCGGCCCCGACGGTGAGCCGGTCCTGCTGCTCGACCAGGACCGCGGCCGCTGGGACCCGCTGCTGATCGTCCGCGGCCGCCGGGCGCTGGAGCGGGCCGAACAGCTGCCTGGCCCGCTCGGCCCCTATGGCCTCCAAGCCGCGATCGCCGCCTGCCACGCGCGAGCGCTGCGGGCCGAGGAAACCGACTGGGTGCGGATCGCCACCCTCTACGACGCCCTCGCCCAGATCCAGCCCTCCCCGATCGTCGAGCTGAACCGCGCCGTCGCCCTCGGCATGGCCTTCGGCCCCGAAGCCGGCCTCGAACTACTGGAGCAGATCGCCGACGACCCAGCTCTAGCCAATTACCACCTCCTCCCCAGCGTCCGCGGCGACCTCCTGGAGAAAGCCGGGCGACGGGAGGAGGCAAGCGCCGAATTCCGCCGTGCCGCCGAGCTAACCGCGAACGAGCGCGAGCGCGAGCTCCTGCTCAGCCGTGCCGAATCCCGTGGTTCCTTTCGGACGCCATAAGTCCGAAAGGAACCACAACGCTTCATTCCGCCTCGCAGCCGGTCCCGTCTCCGTCAGCGTCGAGGCCGTAGTGGTCTTCGCCGACGACGGTGACCGTGCCGGTGTAATCCGGGCCGTTACCGCTGCCCCCTTCGCAGTCGTAATCGGAGGCGTACGGGTCAAGACAGGCACCGGCGTAATTGGGGTCGCATTCGCTCGCTTCTTCTTCCGCTGCCGCTTCTTCGGCTTCAGCTTCTTCGGCTGCCGCTCGTTCAGCTTCTTCGGCTCGCAGCTGTCGAACTTCGGCGTGGTGCCGGCGCCGAGCGAGCATGCGGGCCTGATGGCGGCGAGCGACCATCCGCGCATGGCGACGCATCGCCATGCGATGCCTTACCCGCTGCTGGCGCATCGTCTTCTGCATCTGCGCCCTCATCGCGTTGCCGGTGCTCGTGTCTTCGCCGCTACCGCAACCCGCCACGGCGAGAACGGCACAGACGAGAGCGCCCAGGAGCAAACGCCGGACCATCACCGCTCGAATATATGCCTCGAACGCTTAGAGATTCAACGTCTATTTAAAGAACCGTCGCGTCAAGCTCCTGCCAACCGCTCGATCCCATCCCGCCCCAAGCGGAACACGCGCCAGTCGTCGAGGATCTCCGCGCCGAGCTTTTCGTAGAAGTTGATCGCCGGTTCGTTCCAGTCGAGGGCGACCCATTCGAGGCGGACGTGGCCGCGCTGCTCGGCGAGGCGGGCCAGGTGCTCCATCACCTCGCGGCCGATGCCGCCGCGGCGGTGCTCGGGGCGCACGTAGACGTCCTCGAGCCAGATCCCGGAGCGGCACTCGAAGGTGGAGAAGGTGGTGAAGAAGATCGCGTAGCCGATCGCTTCGCCGTCGGCGGTTTCGAGCAGCAGCGCCTCAACGGCCTTCTCCTCGAAGAGGGAGCGCCGCAGAACCTCGGCGTCGCCGGTCACCGCCTCACTCAGTTTCTCGTAGGCAGCGAGCTCGAGGATCAGGTCGAACAGAACCCCGGCGTCGTCTTCGGTCGCCGGCCGGATCTGGAGCTGATTGGCGTCGGAGCTCATCGCCCGCCAGCCTAAGCCACGACCGCGGTGGGCTCAGGCCTTGCCTTCGAATTCGTACTCGCGCAGGAAGCCCTCGAAGAGGCGGCGGTGGCCCTGCTCGTCGCGGAGGATCGCGATCACCATGTCCTGGGTGACCGGATCGACGCCCTCGGTCTCCTGGATGATCCGCGTGTAGTACTCGATCGCCCCGCTCTCGGCCTCGATCACGCCGCGGATCACGGCGACGACGTCGGTCTGGTGCTCGGGTGGCTGCAGGAAGCTCTGTTCGGCGCTGAACTCCTCGGAGCCGGGGACGACGCCGTAGAGCTCCTTGATCCGGGTGGCGAACTCCTTCGCGTGGCCGAGCTCCTCTTCGATGTCTCCGGCGAGGGACTCGCGGATCTCCTGGGCGCGAACGCCATCGAGGTTGGTCGAGGCGGCGAGGTAGCTCATCACCGTCTCGATCTCCATCCAGTAGGCCTTGGTCAGCAGGGCAACGATTTCTTCCCGGGTGCCGGAGTTGTCGCTACTGAAAATGCCCTTGTCGACGCTGCTCGTCTCCATTGTCTGCTCGCTCTCGCTGGTCGCGGTCGGTCGGTCGGTCGTCTAGCCGAGCGGCTACCCCGGCGAGGAAGCGTGGAAACGCGCCGCGCGCCGGGTATCTAGGCTGCGGCGCCATGGACACAATCGACCAACTCCTCGAGAACAACCGTGGCTTCGCTGACGGCCTGGCGGAACGGCATCTCTCCGTTGAACCAAGCCGCCAGTTGGCCGTCGTCACCTGCATGGACTCGCGCCTCGACGTCTTCGCCGCCCTCGGCCTCGGCGATGGCGAGGCGCACGTGCTGCGCAACGCTGGCGGCGTCATTACCGACGACGTGATCCGCTCGCTGGCGATCTCGCAGCGCCGCCTCGGGACCCGCGACGTAATGCTGATCCACCACACCGACTGCGGCATGCAGAAGCTCACCGACGATGGCTTCCGGACGGAACTGCTGGAGACGACGGGAGTGGCGCCGGCCTTCGCGATCGAGTCCTTCAAGGACGTCGAGGAGAACGTGCGCCAGTCGATCCGGCGGGTCCGTACCTCCCCCTTCATCCCCCACCGCGACAACGTGCGCGGGTTCGTCTACGACGTCGACACGCATAGGTTGCGCGAGATCGAGGTAGACGAGTAGAGCGGATGCCCACCATTGCCCCCTACGGCTCCTGGTCCTCGCCGATCGACGCGGCGACCGTGGCGCGCTCGGGGCGGCGACTGGGGGCGGCGACGATCGCCCCCGACGGTGCGGTCTGGTGGGCGGAGGGGCGGCCGGACGAAGGCGGCCGGGTGGTGCTGATGCGCCGACCGCCCGGCGGCGAGCCGGAGACGGTGACGCCCGCGGGCACCAACGTGCGCACGCGCGTCCACGAGTACGGCGGCGGCGCCTGGTGCCTGGTCGATTCCGATCTGGTCCTCTTTGTCGACTTCGAAGACCAGCGGCTCTACCGGCTGCAGCTGGGTGAGGAGCCGGTGACGGTCACGCCCGACCCGACTGAGCCCGCGGCGCTCCACTACGCCGACATGCGCCCCTCGCCCGATGGCCAGATCGTCGTCTGCGTGCGCGAAACGCACGGTGAGGGCGAAGCGGTGAACGAGATCGTCTCGCTGCCGCTCGACGGTTCGGCAGAGCCGCAAGTGCTGGCGAGCGGGCGTGACTTCTACTCCTTCCCGCGGATCAGCCCCGACGGGTCCTGGCTCGCTTGGACCTGCTGGGACCACCCGAACATGCCCTGGGACGGCAGCGAGCTCTGGGTCGCGCCGCTTGAGGACCCGGGCCAGGAGCGGCTGGTGGCGGGCGGCGCCGAGGAGTCGATCTTCCAGCCCGAGTGGGGACCCGAAGGCAGGCTCCACTTCGCCTCCGACCGCGACGGTTGGTGGAACCTCTACCGGGCGCGCGAGCCCGGCGCCGAGCTCAGCGGCGAGGAAGGCACCCTGGTGCAGCTGACCGAGGAACAAGCCGACTTCGCCCACCCGCAGTGGCTCTTCGGCGGCGCCACCTTCGCCTTCCTCGAAAGCGGCGCGATCGCCTGTGTGCGCTGCGAGCGCGGCGAAGAACGGCTCTTCCTCTTGGAGCCGGAGGGCTGGGAACCCGCCGACCTGGGTCTGCCGTTCACCTCCTTCGGCTACCCGGTGCTGTCGACGCGCGGCAGCAAGGTGGCCTTTGCCGCAGCGAGTCCTGAGAGCGAGGCCGCGGTCGTCTTGCACGACGTCGCCAGCGCAGAGACCGAAGTGGTGCGCACCTCCAGCGACGAGCCGGTCGACCCCGCCTACGTCTCGCGGCCGCGGCCAGTCGAGTTCGCGACCGGCGAGGGCGAGGTCGCCTACGGCTTCTACTACCCGCCCGCCAACCCCGAGTTCGAGGCGCCGGAGGGGGAACGGCCGCCGCTGATCGTCGAGAGCCACGGCGGGCCGACGTCGCACGTCACCCCCGCGCTCAGCCGCGAGTACCTCTACTGGACCAGCCGCGGCATCGGCGTCGTCGACGTCAACTACCGCGGCTCCAGCGGCTACGGCCGCGAGTACCGCAACAAGCTGCGCGGCGCCTGGGGCGTCGTCGACACCGAAGACTGCGTCAACGCCGCCCTGCACCTGGCCGAACAGCGCGAGGCCGACGGGGCGCGGCTGGCGATCCGCGGCGGCTCGGCCGGCGGCTACGCGACCCTCTGCGCGCTCACGTACCACGACGACTTCGCCGCCGGCGCCAGCTACTACGGCGTCGCCGACACCGAGGCGCTCGCCCGCGACACCCACAAGTTCGAGTCGCGCTACCTCGACCGCCTGATCGGTCCCTATCCCGAGCGCGCCGACCTCTACCGCGAACGCTCACCGATCAACCACGTCGAGCAGCTGCAGGTGCCGGTGATCCTCTTCCAGGGCCTCGAGGACGAGGTCGTCCCGCCCAACCAGGCGGAGACGATGGTGGCGGCGCTGACCCGCAACGGTGTCCCCCACGCCTACCTCGCCTTCGAGGGTGAGCAGCACGGCTTCCGCCGCGCGGAGACGAACATCCGCTGCCTCGAAGCCGAGCTCTACTTCTACGGCCGGATCATGGGCTTCGAGCCGGCCGGGAACCCGGAGTCGGTCAAGATCGTCGGCCTCTAGCCCGAACTGCATCAAATTTCCTGCTTGCCAGACCGGAAATTTGATGCAGTTCGGCTGTTAGCTGACCAGGCAGTTCTTGGTGCCGCCTTCGGTCTTCCCTTTTTCGGGGAAGGCGTGGGCAAGGGCCTGGGCGATCAGCTGGGCGCGGGCGGCGTAGCCGGGCGAGGTGAAGTGGATGCCGTCTTCGATGAACCAGGAGTCTTTAACGTCGGCGGCCCAGTTGTAGATCCGCATGTTCGGATAGGCGTCGCAGGCGCGGACCAGTTCTTCGTCCCACTTTTCCATGTTTTCTTTCGAGTACGGGTCGCCGGCTTCGACCAGCGAGCGTACGTTCACCCACAGCACCGGTTCGTCGCCGATGATCGCCATCATTTTTTCGATCCGTTCGCGCTCGCCGACGTTGGAGCCGGCGGCGACGTCGGCGGCCTCGTTCGTCCCCAGTGCCAGCACCCAGCAGCCTTTGAAGCCTTCGGCCTTCCAAGCGGCGGCGACTTCCTGGGCGTTCGGTTCACCTTCGAAACGCTCTTCGATCGAGCGCGCTCCCTGCACCTCCATGTGCGTTTCTTTGACGCCGACTTCGGCGTAGCGGTTGGGGATCCGCTCCAGTTCGTTGGGCAGGTATTCGGGGTCGTCGAGCCCCTCGGAGGTCGAGTCGCCGATGTGGACGACGGCTTTGCAAGTGGATTTGGTCGAGTCTTCGGCCTGGGCCTTGGTCAGCGGCGGCGGCGCCTTCGTCCCCGCCGCGCGCGCTTCTTCGACGCGGATGTCGTTGCCTTCGGCGGAGGTTGAGTTGATCCCCGCCATCCCGGCGGCGGCGATCACCAGGACGAAGCCGGAGCCGACGATCGCGGCGCGCATCGGCGGCGCGAAGCTCTCCCATTTCCAGCCGACCGCGCGGCGGCGGGCGAAGAAGCGGCCGATCGCGCCGTGGCGGATTGGCTCCTCGATGAAGTGCCAGGAGAGGCCGGCGATGGCAAAGATCGCCACCACCTGTAGCCCTTTGCCGAGCAGGCCCTCGGGGGGTTTGCTGCCGGGGCCGGTGAGGACGATCACCGGCGTCTGCCAGAGGTAGATCCCGTAGGAGCGGACGCCGACCCAGCGCAGCGGCAGCACCCCGAGCGCGTTGCCGAGGCGACAGGCCGGGTGAGCGAGCGGCATCAGCACCATCACCGTCGCCAGCGAGAGGACGATGAAGCCGCCCTGGTAGAGGAAACGGTCGAACTCGCCGACCTGCCAGATCATCACCGCGATGATCAGCAGGCCGAGGATGCCGAGGCCGTCGAGCGTATTGCGGGCCTGGGGGGTGATGCCGCGGCTGAGGCGGCGGCTCGGCCAGACCATCGCCAGCGCCGCGCCGAAGAGGAGGCCGCCGGCGCGGGTGTCGGTGCCGTAGTAGATCCGCGAGGGGTCGAGGCTCGGGTGGTAGAGGATCGCCATCTCGATCGAGGAGATCAGCGCGAAGACGATCGCCAGGATCGCCAGCCGCGGCCGCACGCCCGACGGCAGCGGGCGCTCATGGACGAGCTTGACCCCGAGCAGCAACAGGAACGGCCAGAAGATGTAGAACTGCTCCTCGACCGAGAGCGACCAGAGGTGGTTGAGCGGGCCTTCGGGCGCGAAGCGGGCGAAGTAGGAGACGTTGGCGAAGATCTGCTCCCAGTTGTTGACGTAGAAGACCGAGGAGACGACCGCCTTGCGGAACTGGTCGGGCTGGGCCGGGCCGAAGATCGTTACCCAGGCGGTGACGATCGCCAGCATCACGAACAGCGCCGGCAGCAGGCGGCGGGCGCGTGCCAGCCAGAAGCGGGGCAGGTCGATTCGGCCGCGGCGGGCGAGCTGCGAGAGCAGGATGTCGGTGATGAGGTAGCCCGAGAGGGTGAAGAAGATGCCGACCCCGAGCAGCCCACCGGGGGCCCAGTGGAAGCCGAGGTGAAAGACGATGACGGCGAGGACGGCAATCGCGCGCAGCCCGTCGAGCCCGGGCATATAGCGCTGATTGCGCTGGACGGGTTTCGGCATTTCTGGTCCGCATGCTACGGATTCGGGTAGTCGTTTCGGAGGCCGCTAACGAGGAGAACCGATGAGCACGACCGCCCCCACCACCCCCCTTCCAACCGGCCATCTCGGCGACTCCGAGCTCGAGGTCTCGATGGTCGGGCTTGGCTGCAACAACTTCGGGCGGCGGCTGGATCTGGAGGGAACGGCGGCGGTGCTGGAGTCGGCCCTGGAGGCGGGCATCACCTTCTTCGACACCGCCGACATCTACGGGGGCGGCGGTGAGAGCGAGCGGCTGATGGGCGAGGCGCTGGAGGGGCGGCGGGAGGAGTTTCTGATCGCAACCAAGTTCGGAATGGAGATGAAGGGCGTCGAAGGGGTGCCAGCGGCGGCGCGGGGGTCGCGTGAGTACATCCGCTGGGCGGTCGAGGGAACGCGGCTGGCCGGCGGCGCCTCCGGGACCGACGCGCAGTTCGATGTCGTCGAAGCGCTGCGCACGTACGCCGAGGAGCGCGGAGTCGAGATGATCGATGTCGCGATCAGCGGCCTGGCGGCGCAGCGCGCGGTGGGATCGGTGATCGCCGGGGCGACGAAGCCCGAGCAGGGTGCGGGCCAACGTCGGCGCGGCGCGCTGGCAGCCGAGCGAGGATGACCTGGCGGAGCTCGACAGGATCGCGCCGACGCCGCGCCCTTAGCCGCCGCAACCGCTGGTAATTTGCCCAGCCGTGGATCTCGTCCAACTTCACGGCAAGCGGCTCCTGGTCACGCTGGGCCTGGCGCTCCTCGCCGCGGTCTCGGCGCTGGCGCTGACTGCCGCAGCGCCAGCCTCGGGCGCCGCCTGCCCCAGCTTCCGGGTCCTGCACAACGACCGCATCGGCCCCGCCAGTCTGCCCGCCGGCAGCTACACGATCACCGTTGAATCAGGGCTCAGTTGCCAGGCGGCCTCGCAGCTCTTCACCCGCTTCCTCGAGGACTACGACGGCGTCCTCCCGAAACCCTGGCGCGTCGTCGCCGAAGGCAGCGGCAAGGCCTCCTTCACCCGCGGCGGCCAGCCCGGCTTTTCGGTCGCCCGCAGCGGTGGCGGCGAAGGCGGCGGCAATAACGAACTCGGCCAGCTCTGCAGCGGCACCTACACCGTCAACGCCGGCTCCCAGGTCGGCCCCCTCTTCTTCCCCAAGGGCCAGTACCTGCTCTACATCCCGCCGAAGTCGGCGATCAGTTGCCGCCGCGCCTCGGTCCTCTTCACCCGCTTCCTCGCTCAACCCAACGGCACCCTGCCCTTCCCTTGGCGCCTGAAAAACCAGACGGCGACCTTCTACAAGTCAGCGCACCCGCTCCGAAGCGCCTTCCGCGTCGAGCCGCTGAACGGGACCTAGAGCAGCGCCTGCGTCCCGGGCCGAGTCTCTTTCCCTATCTCCCAATCCCCAGCAACACCCGCAGATCACGAGAGACCGCCTCGGGTTCGTCCTCCAGCTGACTCCAGGTGAGCCGGGTGACCGAGTAGCCGGCGACGCGGAGGGCCCTGTCGCGAGCACGGTCTTCGCGAAAGGCCGTTTTGGTGCGGTGCCCTTGCCAACCATCGAGCTCGACGATCTGGCCGGTCCCAGGCCAGTGGCAATCAACCTGGTAGCGCTTGGGACCCAAGACGATCCAGTCGTTGAAGCAGGGTAGGGGCAGGTGATGGTGGCGGAGGAAGGGCGCAAAGCGTTCCTCCAGCTTGCTGCGCCTACGCCCCGGCGGTTCGCTCTTTAGGCATTCAAGCGCAACCCGCACCTTCCGCACCCCGCGCCTGCCGGGATAGCGCTCGACCAGATCCCAGAGCGAGAGCGCATCCCGGAGTTCGTGGTATTCCATCTCCCGCAGCAAGCTCTGGATCACGTCCACATCCTCCGTAGCCGCCAAGTCAAAGATCGTCCGCGGGACCGTGGTCACCGGGATTCCGGCCTTCACCGTGACCTCGTCGGCAGGAAGCGCTTTGTAGTGGCGCCTGATCCCTTGCGCAGGCGTGCTCTTGCGAGGCACCGTGACCTCCACCGCGCGTTCCGAGTAGCCCCTCAAGCCCCAAAGCGCGGCAGCGGAATGATGGCTTAAGACCGCTTCCGGCCGAGACGCGAGAACGGCCGCCATCCACCACGCCTCCTTCGGGACCAGGCGATGGCCAACTGCATAAACCCCGTGGTGCAGCAGGTGCAGGCGCCCGAGCCCGAGCCGGTGGTCTATCGCTCTCTCGCCAAGTCCGAGCTCCAGCAACTGATGGCGCTCGACAATCCCGTGCTGGCGCCTAGCGAGCTCTGCAATCGCGCCATCCCACAAGCTCCCTCCCTCGCGAGTCTGTCTTTGACCCCCTATATCGGGGTTAAAGACAGACTCGGCGGAGGCGTGGGTTGGCATGGAGTGAGGGGACCGCCGGGAGAAGATGGCCACTCGGCGACACCTGCCAATAAGGCGCCGGAGGGGCCATCTTCTCCCCCTACGTCACGCCTACCTCGGTTTCGCCGCGCGCGGCGCTTGGGTAGCTGCGGCGCATGACGAGCGCGACCGCCTCTGCCCCACGCCGCGGCCGCCTGCGCCGGGCGGACTGCGCGGGCCCGGGGATCAAGCGCGTCAGGCGTGGGCGCGGTTTCTCCTACGAGGACGCCTCGGGCGAGGCAATCGCCGACGAGGAGACGCTGGAGCGGATCCGTGCGCTGGTGATCCCACCCGCCTGGAAGGAGGTCTGGATCTGCCCCGACCCGTTCGGCCACATCCAGGCAACCGGCTACGACGAAGCCGGTCGCAAGCAGTACCTCTACCACGATCGTTGGCAGCAGCGGCAGGCGGAACGGAAGTTCGAGCTAGTCCGCGACTTCGCCAAACAGCTGCCGAAACTGCGGCGGGCGGTAACCGCGGATCTGCGCCGCCAGGGGATGCCGCGCGAGCGGGCGCTTGCCTGCGCCGTCCGCCTCCTCGATCTCGGCTTCTTCCGCGTTGGCAGCGAGGTCTACGCCGAGGAAAACGAGAGTTACGGCCTCGCCACGGTGCTCCGCGAGCACGTCACGGTCAAGCGCAACGAGGTCGTCTTCGACTTCCCCGCCAAGAGCGGGCAGCGGCGGGTGCAGTCGATTCGCGACGCGGCGGCGCGGCGGGCGCTTGAGGCGATGTGCCGACGGCGCAGCGGCCCCGAAGACCTGCTCGCCTACCGCCAGGGCAGCGAATGGCGCGACCTCCGCTCCGACGAGATCAACGAGTACATCCACGAGCAGATCGGCGACGAGTTCACCGCCAAGAACTTCCGCACTTGGCACGGAACCGTTCTGGCCGCGGTCGCCTTGGCCGGCGAGGAGCCACCTCGCACCGAAGCGGCAGCAAAGCGGGCGATCGCCCGCGCCGTCGACCAGGTCTCCGAGGCCCTCGGCAACACTCCCGCCGTATGCCGCGCCTCCTATATCGACCCGCGCGTTCTCGACCGCTACCGCGACGGGGTGAGGATCAACCCGCCGCCCTCAGCCAATGGCCGCCTCAGCGCCAAGGCGCGCCGGCAGATCGAGCGCGAAGTGATCGATCTCGTCTCCTAAGAGGACTTCCTAGATTCTCCTAATTTCGGGGATGGTTCTTCGTTTTTGCGTCGAAAGCAGGGGTACCGATTTCCCATGGCAGCCCCGAATGTCAAGACCATCCCCAAGCCCGGCGAGGTCTGGCTCAGCTGCCCGCCCTACCTGATGATGGCGCGGATCGTCGAGGTCAGGACCGAGTGCGAGCCGCCGGTGGTCAGCTACGAGCTCCACGATGACGACGGCTCGCTGCTAATAGCGGTCGAGCACGCCACACTCGATCCCGGCTGGTGGCGCACCTTCCAGCGGCTCGAACCTCGCTTCGGCTAGTCGACCTCTGATCTACCGCGGGAAAATGCGGTTGGCGACACTGGGATCCCCAACCTGGTCGAACTCGACCAGCTTGCCGTCGGCGTTGTAAGTGAGGACGTCGGCCGCCTCGGCAGTCTCGCCGTCGAGGGTGACGGTCGTCAGCACCACCACCTTGTCGCCGTCAGCTACATAGTCGT
>DASSNA010000137.1:0-5368 GCA_035688445.1 Solirubrobacterales bacterium
GGGAGCTCGACGAAGCCACCGCGATCCAAGCTCACCACCTGCCGCTCCCTGACTCGCGCCGTGGCGGCGATGATGAGGTCGTGGGCGCCGCGAGGTGCGCCTTTGCGCCGGACATGCGCCAGCAGATCGGCATGTGCCTCGGCCACATCGAGGTCGTAGGGCTCAATTGAGACCGCATCGAGAACCGACTCGACGAAGCGCTCGCGTTTCTCTCGCCGGCGTCCCCTCGCCAGCTGGACTCCAACCTTCAGCTCCGCCACCGTGATTGCCGCGATGGCGACGTCGTCGCTGTCGTCGATTGCCTCGGCCAGCACGTCACCACCGCGCTCGGCGTCGACCAGGATCGTCGTGTCGAGAATCAGTCGCGCCAGGGGTCCGTCACGGGCTCCAGGCCCTCGCGCAGCTCCCGCAATTCGCCCGCCCAGGCATCGTCAGGCCGATTGGCGCGAAGCGCCTCCTTGAATGCTTTCCCGGTTCCGCCGCTCGCCGGACCGATGGTCGCTACCGCACGCCCGTGGCGGACCACAACGTAAGACTCCCCGCCGCGCTCCACGTCGTCCAGCACCTCCGAGAAGCGGCGAGATGCGTCGGTCGCGCTCAGCTGTTTCACGAAAATCAGATTATCAGATCTATACTTCTAGCTCGTCCCGTATTCGTCGTGGCGGCGCACCCAAAGGGGCTCGGTGGCGCTCTCGTCGCGGCCCTTCGGCGTCCGGTCGAGGAGGCCGTAGTAGGCCATCGCAGGTTCGAGGCCGCGAGAGGTGGTCACATAGGTGCGGTAGACGGTCCCGTCCGCGAGCGCGTAGACGCTCAGGCCAGGTCCCTCGGCGACGTACCCGGCCGGGTCGGTCCCGCAGAGCCGCGCGTTCTCCTCGACGGTGACCGGGATCTCGCCCTCGAGGAACGGCTGTAGCTCCTCCTCGGTGTGGAGGAAGCCAAGGTCGCGGTTGAAGTCGCTGCCGGCGCTCGAGACCCACTCGATGCCCCAGCCCATCCGCTCCCTGAAGGCGAGGAGCTTGTCGAGCGGAGCACGGGAGGCGAGCAGCAGGGTCGTGTCCCGAGCCTGCAGGTGCGGCACCTGGGGCGCGAGCGTGTCGGCGATCGAGGAGCAGACCGGGCAGCCCGTCTCGTAGGGCGGCCCGAACATGAAGTGGTAGACGAGCAACTGCGAGCGGCCGTCGAAGAGCTCGGCGAGGGTCTTGGTACCGGCCTCGGTCTCGAACCGGTACTCCTTCTCGACTGCGACCCAAGGCAGCTGCCGCCGCTTCCGCGCCAGCTCGTCGCCGCGGCGGGTCAGCTCTTTCTCCTCCTGCAGCAGCGCGTCGCGCTCGGCTTTCCATTCCTCCTGCGTGCCGATCCTCTGCTCGGTCATGCTGTACCTCCTCCGGTCGAGTCTGCGGTTTGGACCTATATAGTTAGCAAAATGGCTAACGATACGTTCAAGGCCCTCGCCCACCCACTCCGCCGCGAGATCGTCGAACGGCTCAGTGGCGGGCCCGCGACCGTCGGCGAAGTGACCCGCGACTCCGGCGTCTCCAAGCCGACCATCTCCCGTCACCTGAAGCTGCTGGAGGAGGCCGGGGTGGTCAGCCGCGTCGTCGACGGCAGGACCCATCGCCTTGCCTTGCGCCCAGAGACGCTGAGCGAGGCCGCAGATTGGATCGAGAGCCAGCGCGAGCGCTGGGAGCGCCTCTTCGACGTCGTCGGCGAGTACATCGAGGAACGGAAGGAGCACGGGTGAACGAGGAAGGCGGCCGAGTCCTGCGGATCGAGCGGACCTTCGCGGCCGCGGCTGAGGAGGTCTTCGACGCCTGGACCAGCCCGGAGGTGATGCGGCGCTGGTTCCACCCCGGCCCCGACTGGGCGACCCCGGAGGCGGAGGTCGACCTGCGGGTCGGTGGCAAGGTCCGGGTGGTGATGCGAAAACCCGACGGCAGCGAGGGCGGAGCCGGAGGCGAATACGTCCTGATCGAGCGCCCGCATCGGCTGGTGATGACCTGGACCTTCGACGACTATCCCGACAACCCGCAGCTGATCGAGCTCTCCTTCTCGGAGTCCGAGGGCTCGACCACCGTGCTGATGGTCAACAGCGGCATCGTCACCGACGAGCGCCGTCAATCCCAGGAGTGGGGGTGGAGCAAATGCCTCGACCAACTCGAGCAGACGATCGGCTAGGGCGCCTCATCCCCGCGATCCCGCTGCTCGCGGTCGCCGCCGCAGCCTGGGCGATCACTGCGAAGCGCATGCAGGGCATGGACATGGGGCCCGGCACCGACCTCGGCGACATCGGCTGGTTCGCGGTGGTCTGGGTGACGATGATGGCGGCGATGATGCTTCCCTCGCTGGTCCCGATCGCGCTCGCCTACGCGAGGGCAAGCCAGGAGGCCGGCGCCTCCCCCACCGTCGTCTTCGTCTGCGGCTACCTCCTCGTCTGGCTAGGAGCGGGAGTCGTGGCCTACGCGGTGATCCAGGGCGTTCGCGCGCTCGACCCCTCCTGGTTGGCCTGGGACGAAGGCGGTCCGTATGTCGCCGGCGGGGTGATCCTGGGCGCGGCACTGTACGAGCTGACTCCGCTCAAGTCAGCGTGCCTGCGCCATTGCCGCAACCCCGAGCTGCTCACCCAGCGTTGGCGGCCCGGCTTCTCCGGGGCGCTGCTGATGGGGCTCGAACACGGCGGCTTCTGCGTCGGTTCGAGTTGGGCCCTGATGGTGGCCCTCTTCGCCCTCGGGGTGATGAACCTCGCCTGGATGGTCGTCGTGGCGGCGCTGGTCGCGATCGAGAAACTGCTGCCGCGGGCCGAGGTCGCGATCGGGACCACGGTCGCCTTCCTCGCCATCCTCGGCATCGCCGTCGCGCTCGCGCCAGCCCAGGTGCCCGGCCTGACGATCCCCGGTTAGCGCCGAGCAACCAAGCCGAAGCCGCCGCCCGCCTATCGTTTCCGGCGATGGCAAGAGCTTCCGCCCCCCTCTCGATCCTCGACCTCGCCGCGGTGGGGCGAGAGGAGACCGTCGCCGAGAGCTTCAAGGGGAGCGTCGAGCTGGCGCGGGCGGCGGAGCGCAGCGGCTACCGGCGGATCTGGTACGCCGAGCACCACAACATCTCCTCGATCGCCTCCTCGGCGACGGCGGTGCTGATCGCCCACATCGCCGCCCGCACCGAGTCGATCCGGCTCGGCGCCGGCGGGGTGATGCTGCCGAACCACTCACCGCTGGTGATCGCCGAGCAGTTCGGGACGCTGGAGACGCTCCACCCCGGCCGGATCGACCTCGGCCTCGGCCGGGCGCCGGGGACCGACCAGCGGACGTGGATGGCGCTGCGACGCGACCCGCGGGCGAGCGAGCGCTTCCCGCAGGACGTGGTCGAGCTGCAGCGGTTCCTCAGCGACGAGAGCCCGCTGCCGGGCATCCGGGCGATTCCCGGCCAGGGCACCCAGGTGCCGCTCTACATCCTCGGCTCCTCCCTTTTCGGCGCCGAACTGGCGGCCGAGCTCGGCCTCCCCTACGCCTTCGCCTCCCACTTCGCCCCGCGCTTCCTGCACGACGCGATCACCATGTACCGCGAGCAGTTCAAGCCGTCCGGGCAGCTGCGCGAGCCCTACGTGATCGCCGGCGTCGGCGTCATCGCCGCCGAGACCGAGGAGAGCGCCGCCGCCCAGATGGAAGCCGCCCGCCGGATCCGCGCCCGCGCCATCCTCGGCCGCGGCAAAAAGCTCAGCGACGAGGAGATCGACGCCCTCCTCAGCTCACCCCAAGCCATCGCCGTCGACGAAATGCTCGCCTACACCGCCACCGGCCTCCCCGACCAGGTGGCCGCCTTCCTCGAGAGCTTCGCCAAAGAGACCGGCGCCAACGAGCTGATGACCGTCCACTACTCCGACTCGGTCCCCAACCGCCTGCGCTCGGTCGAGCTGCTCGCCGGGGCGCTCGATCCGGTCGGTGCAGGCGGAGCCGGTTAAGCGCCTGCAATGCTCCGCGCTTGACTGGCGAGGAGATCACCGTGCGTCAATGCCAGCCGGGCGATGCGCCGGCCGTGCTGGACCTCTGGGAGCAGGCTCGAAGCGAGCAGGCGAGCATTCCCGATCGCCTCGAGGACATCGAGCGCCTGGTCAGCGACTCGCCCGCGGCGCTGCTGATCGCCGAGCTTGATGGGGAGATCGTCGGAGCCCTAATCGCCGCTTGGGACGGGTGGCGGGGCAACATGTACCGGCTCGCCGTCCGCGAGGACAGCCGCCGGCAGGGCATCGGGCTGGCGCTGGTGCGAGCGGGAGAGGACTACCTTCGCCGCTGCGGCGCCCGCCGCATCACCGCGCTGGTCGCCTTTGAGGACGAGACGGCGTCGAGCTTCTGGGAGCGGGCCGGCTACCCCCGTGACCAGGAGATCGGCCGGCGGGTTCGCAATATCTGAGAGCCTGCCGCGGTGACGCTGCTGGCGGCAAAGCTCCTCCTCTCCCCGCTCTGCGTGGTCGCCGTCTCCCTGGCCGGCCGGCGCTAGGGGATGGCGGTCGCCGGGGTGCTCGGCGGCCTGCCGGTGGTCGCCGGCCCGATCTTGCTGGTCGAGACCCTGCTCCACGGCGGCGACTTCGGTGCCGACGCCGCCGCCGGCACCCTGCTCGGGCTTGCCGCCCTGACCGCCTTCGTGGTCGTCTACGGCCGGGTGGCGACCGCGACCGGCCCCATCCCAAGCGTGCTCTGTGGCTGGACCGCGTTCCTGCTCGGCGTCGCCGTCCTTAGGCCCCTCCAGCCACCGCCGGCGCTGTCGCTGGTCTTCGTCGCCGCCTGCTTCTGGCTCGGCCAGCGGCTGTTGCCGCCCCCGCCCACGGCACCGCCGGCCCCAGTCGCACTGCCCTGGTGGGACCTGCCGGCCCGGGCCTTGGCCGCGCTCGCCCTCGTGCTCGCGCTGACCGCCGCCTCCGGCGCCCTCGGCCCCCACCTCAGCGGCCTACTGGCGCCGTTTCCGATCATCACCAGCGTCCTTGCCGTCCTCACCCACGCTCATGGTGGCGCCGCCCAGCTCGACCTTCTCTTGCGCAACTTCCTCTTCGGCTTCTACGGCTTCGCCGGCTTTTGCTTCGTGCTCACGATCGCCCTGCCCGCACTGACGACTGCCTCCGCCTTCGGCCTCGCTGCAGCGGCAGCAGTGGTCGTGCAGATAACCGTCTTCTCCTTCGCGCCGAAGAGAAACCTGAAGCGAATCTAAAAGTACTGATCGACCCGCGCCGCCGGACTTACAATCGCGGCGTGGCCCTTCTGAAGGCTCCAATAGCCCGTTTTCAACGTTGGCCGATCCGGTGGAAGTTGGCGAGCGTGTCGGCCTCGTTAACCCTCGCAATCCTGCTGGTGTTTGGCGGCATCGTCGGGGCAGTCGCCAC
>DASSNA010000148.1:0-2672 GCA_035688445.1 Solirubrobacterales bacterium
GCCGATGATGAAGACCGCGTCGTACTCGAGGCCCTTGGCGTTGTGGAGGGTCATCAGGGTGACGAGGTCCTCGCGCTCGACGTCGAGCGAGTCCTGCTCGCTGTAGAGGGCGATCTGCTGCAGGTACTCCTCCAGGGGCGAGACTCCGCTCTCCCCCTCCACCCCGCGCTCAACGTCGAAGTCGCTGGCGCCGTTGACCAGGGTTTCCAGGTTTTCGCCGCGCCCTTCTGCCTCCACCGTGCGCTCCGCGGCCAGGGCCTCGAGGTAGCCGCTCTCGTGCAGTACCGCCTCCAGCAGGCTCGCCACCGAGCCTTCTTCTTCGGCCCGTTCGCGCAGGGCGGCCATCGTCTCGTAGAAGCGGGAGACCTTCTTGATCGTGGCGCCGCTGAGGCCGGGCACCTCCTCGACCCGTTCGATCACCTCCCAGATCGGCAGGCTGGTCGTGTTCGCGTGCGCGGCGAGCTTCCCCTGGGTGGTGTTGCCGATGCCGCGCCGGGGCGAGTTGACGATCCGCTGGAAGGAGACGAGGTCGGCCGGGTTGACCAGGAAGCTGAGGTAGGCGACCGCGTCCTTGATCTCGGCCCGCTCGTAGAACTTGGTGCCGCCGATCACCTGGTAGGAGACGTCGAAGCGCTGCAGCGTGTCCTCCAGCACCCGGCTCATCGCGTTGGTCCGGTAGAAGACGGCGACGTCGGAGCGGCTGACGCCGTGCTCCTCCCCCAACCGCTCGATCTCGCCCGCGACCCAGCGCGCCTCCTCGGCTTCGTCGCTCAGCTCGGAGAGCTGGACCGGGTCGCCAATCTCCCCTTCGCTCCACAGCTCCTTCGGCCGCCGCTCGCGGTTGTGTTCGACCACCGCGTTGGCGGCGGAGAGGATCGTCTGCGTCGAGCGGTAGTTCTGCTCGAGCTTGACCAGCGCCGCGCCGGGAAAGTCCTTGTCGAAGTCGAGGATGTTGGAGACGTCGGCGTGGCGGAAGCCGTAGATCGACTGGTCCTCGTCGCCGACCACCATCAGGTTGCCGTGGTCGGTAGCGAGCAGCTGCAGCAGCCGGTACTGGGCGTGGTTGGTGTCCTGGTACTCGTCGACGAGGACGTGGCGGAAGGTGCGCTGCCAGCGATCGCGCACGTCCTCGAACAGCTCCAGCGCGTTGACGGTACGGACGAGCAGGTCGTCGAAGTCCATCGCGTTGGCTTCGAGCATCCGCTTTTCGTAGAGCGGGTAGACCTCTTCGACGATCTCCTCGAATTTCCCGAAGGCCGTCTCGGTGTAGGAGGAGGCGTCAATCAGCTGGTTCTTGGCGCCGGAGATCTTCGCCCGGATCCCCCGCGGCGGGAAGCGTTTCGGGTCGACGTGGAGCTCGTCCAGGCAGCGTTTCACCATCCGCCGCGAGTCGGACTCGTCGTAGATCGTGAACCCCTTCGAGTAGCCGAGGCGCTCGGCGTCGACGCGCAGCATCCGCGCGCAGGCGGAATGGAAGGTGGTCACCCACATCGCCCGCACCGAGCGGCCGACCAGCTGCCCGACCCGCTCACGCATCTCCGCCGCCGCCTTGTTGGTGAAGGTGATCGCGAGGATCTCGCCCGACCGAGCGGCGCCGGTGGCGAGCAGGTATGCGATGCGATGAGTGAGGACGCGGGTCTTGCCGGAGCCGGCGCCGGCGAGCACCAGCAGCGGCCCGCCCTCGTGTTCGACCGCCTCACGCTGGGGCGGGTTCAGACCCGCCAGTAGCCGCTCAATCCGGTCGGCGCCAGGCTCGGTCGGCGCCCCGGACCCACCCTCCGGGGGCTCGCTGGAGAGCTCGAACTCACCTTGGAGACTCACCTATCGAGCATAGCCACGGGAGCGGCGGGGGCCGCGTGGCGAGTTTGTCAACCAGAGGGCGACAAACTCGCCTTGGCCTCAGCCGCCGGCTGAGGAGCAGCCGGTGCGCGGCTCTACCCGCCTCCCGACCCCTCTCTGTCACAGCTTTTGAAGATTTCGGCTTCCGTCTGTGAAGAGCCGCCGAGAAAGAGGTCTTCCAGTTCGACTCGCGACATCTTGCTGTAGACCCTGTGGAGGCAGTCGACGACCCGCGGTTCGACCTGGGTCTCTCCGCCTTTTTCCAAGCCTTCGACCATCCCCTTGACGACCTGCTTCGGATCGAACTTGGAGAAACGGACCAATTCGTCCAGCTTCCAGCCGCCGTCTTCTTCCACCAAGGCCGCAACGACCGTCTGTCCGGTGATTTCGCCGCCGGTGGTGGTTATCTCGGCGGTCGCCTTCGAGCCTTCGACCTTGACGTTGCTCACCTCGACCGGCGGGTTGTCGCTTTCTTCGGCCCTGGCATTGGATTCGCAGAACCTCACGGCTTCGGCGCCTTCGACCCGGAACGTCTGCTCTGCGAAGCCGGGGGTCATCAGCTCCCTGCAGCTTCGCGGGTCGGTTTTGACATAAGTGGTTTCGATCGTGCTGACGATCTGGTCTTCGTCGCTTTCGCCACCGCCGCAGGCAGCGATGCCGAGAGTGGCGGCAAGCAGGAGCACGGGCAACGGGAAGAGCTTCATCGCGTCTGCGCCTTCAGCCGCCGGCTGAGGAGCGGCCGGTGCGAGGCTCGATCTTCGCCGTCTCCGCCGAAGGGCCGTTGCCGCCGTCGAGGCGGGCGAGCCGCTCCTCGACCGCGGCCAGCCGCTCCG
>DASSNA010000164.1:0-5312 GCA_035688445.1 Solirubrobacterales bacterium
CCCGCCGACGTGCGGATGCGCTGCTACGAGGTGCTGATGGAGAACTACTACCCGGACGACCGGGTCGTGCTCGGCGTCAAGCCGGCGAAGATGCACTACGCCGGCCCGCGCGAGGCGGTCCTGCACGCGATCGTCCGCCGCAACTACGGCGCCACGCACTTCATCGTCGGCCGCGACCACGCCGGTGCGGGCGATTACTACGGCACCTACGACGCCCAGAAGATCTTCGACACGATCGACATCGACGAGCTCGGGATCGAGCCGCTGATGTTCGAGCACACCTTCTGGTGCAACGAGTGCGAGGGCCTGGCCTCGAACAAGACCTGCCCCCACGACCAAGACGCGCACCTCTTCCTCTCCGGGACGAAAGTCCGCGAGATGCTCGGCAACGGCGAAAGGCCGCCGCACGAGTTCTCCCGCGACGAGGTCGCCGACATCCTGATCGACGCTTACAAGGAGGACTGACAAAGCATGGCTGGTGAGAAGGGCTTCACCCTCTGGTTCACCGGGCTCTCCGGAGCCGGCAAGACGACGATTTCCCGACAGCTTGAGGGGCACCTGCGCGAGCGCGGCTGCAAGCTCGAGATCCTCGACGGCGACGTCGTCCGCGAAAACCTCTCGAAGGGGCTTGGCTTCTCGAAGGAGGACCGCGACACCAACATCCGCCGCATCGCCTTCGTCGCTGACCTGCTCAGCCGCAACGGCGTGCCGGTAATCACCGCGGCAATCTCCCCCTACGCGGCGATCCGCCAGGAGGCCCGTGAACTGATGGGCGATCGCTTCGTCGAGGTCTACGTCAAGGCTTCAGTCGACACCTGCGCCGAGCGCGACGTCAAGGGTCTCTACGAGAAAGCCTTCAAAGGCGAGATCAAAGAATTCACCGGCGTCTCCGACCCCTACGAGGTCCCGGAGAACCCCGACTTCGTCGCCGACACCGAAAGCGAGACCCCCGAGGAGTCAGCCGAGAAGCTGCTGGCCTACCTAGAGCAGCGCGGCCTGATCCCGGCCGGCGAGCCGGCAGCGGCTTAGCGGTACTGAAAGCGTTAGAGAGGGGCGGGGCACCCGCCCCTCTCGCACCTTTGTAGGTCCACCTCGCTTGGGAGGCTTTCCCCCGTCCATTCCACGAAGGAGGGGGAGATGAAAAAGTTCCTTGTGAGCAGGTTGACCTATGTCAACGTGATGGCGACCGTTGCGGTGTTCTTGTTATTGGCGGGTGCGACGGCGGTTGCGGCGACCCAGCTGGGCAAGAACAGCGTTGGGTCGAAGCAGCTGAAAAAGAACGCGGTAACGACTTCGAAAATCAAGAACGGTGCGGTTACCGGCGCCAAGATTAAGCCTGGGTCAGTCACCGGCAGCAACATCAACCTCAGCAGTCTCGGCACGGTGCCGTCCGCGGCTAACGCCAGCCACGCCGCCAGTGCCGACAGCGCGGCGCAAGCGACCAGTCCCGGCACTCTCGGCAGCGGCCAGACCGAGACCGGTTCCTTCTACATTGTCGGGAACGGTGGCAAAGGGGGCGGCTTCATCGGCACGGCGATCTCCTTCCCCTTCCCGCTCTCGGCAACGCCGTCTGCCCACTACATGAGCTTCGGCGAAGAACCCACTCCGGCATGCCCCGGCAGCTTCGAAGCACCCAAAGCGGCCAAAGGGCAGCTCTGCGTGTACGAGACGATGAACTACGAAACCACCGGCACGCCGTTCTTCGACGTGTCGTTCCTCGAACTTCCCGGAACTTTGCAAGGGGTGAGCCCATACGGTGCGGCGATCGCAGCCTCGACCCCGGCTACCGAAGGCAACTCCGGCTTCGCCGGAATCTGGGCCGTGACTGGTCCCTGACGAGGTCGGGTCTCGGTGGGCCGCCGGCCCACCGAGACCACAGCTGCTTAGACGCTCAGCGCCTGGGTGAGGGTCTGGACTCCACGCGCGATCGCCGGCTCGGGGAGGCTGGCGAAGCCCATCACCAGGGCGGGCTGGGTTGACGGGGTGAAGCTGTGGAGGGCGAGGCCCTCGAGGCCGACGCCGCGCTCGGCGGCGGCGGCGATTAGGGCGGGCTCGTCGATGTTGGCGGGGAAGGTGACCAGCTCGTAGAGGCCGGCGTTGCCTTCGCCCATCTGGGCGTTGGGGAGGTGTTGCGCGAGGGCTTCTCCGAGCGCTTCGCGGCGGCGCTGGTAGAGGAGGCGGGTGCGGCGGATGTGGCGGTCTAGCTCGCCGCGCTCGATGAAGTCGTGGAGGGCGAGCTGCCCGATCGCCTCGCCGCCGCCGTCCTCGATTGCCTTCACCTGGATTAGCGGCCAGGCAAGCCAAGACGGCAGCTGCATCCAGCCGAGCCGCATCCCCGGCGTCAGTCGCTTGCTGGCGGAGCCGATGTAGGCGACGCGCTCCGGCGCCAGCCCCTGCAGGGCGCCGATCCCGCCGCGGTCGTAGCGGTACTCGGAGTCGAAGTCGTCCTCGACGATCAGCCGCTCGCCGCGCTCGGCCCAGTCGACCAGCTGCGCCCGCCGCTCGCTGCTCAGCACCGCGCCGGTGGGGAACTGGTGGGCGGGGGTGACCAGGACCGCCTCGGCGTCGGTCTCTTCCAGCACCGCGACCTGCAGCCCCTCGCTGTCGACCGGGATCGGCACTACCTCGAGGCCCGCCTGCCCGACGACCAGCCGGTGCTGGTGCCAGCCGGGGTCCTCGAGCGCGACCCGCTCGACGCCGCGCTCGCGCAGCCAGCGACAGAGCAGCGAGAAGCCCTGGCTGAAGCCGCCGCAGATCAGCATCTGCTCGGGGTCGGCGGCGAGGCCGCGGACCCGGCCGAGGTAGTCGGCGAGCGCCTGTCGCAGCGCCGGCACGCCGCGGGGGTCGGGATAGCCGACGGCGTCGAGGGGCGCCTGCCGCCAGGCGGCCCGCAGCGAGCGCAGCCAGCGGTCGCGGGGGAAGCCGGCGAGGTCGGGCAGACCGGGGTGGAAGTGGTAGCGGAAGCTCGGCAGCAGAGAAGCGGCCGCCGGGCGCGCCTGCGCCGGGCGCACGGTCCGCGCCACCCGCACCGGCGCCCCCTGGCGGCTGACCAGGTACCCCTCGGCGGCGAGCTGGCCGTAGGCCTCGGTGACGACGCCGCGGGAGACGCCGAGCTCGGCGGCGAGGGCGCGGCTCGAGGGAAGCCGCGTGTCCGCCGCCAGCCTTCCCTCGCGCACGCCGTCGCGGATCGCCCGCTCGAGCTGCTCGTGCAGCGGCAGCTCGCGGTCGCGCTCCAGGCGCAAAAGCAGCGAGGCGCTACCAACTGGACCTGAAGATTTAGTCACTACTGGAACTGTAAAGAGGTCCAGTAGTTTCGTACCTTGGCTGTATGGCGGGAACCAGGATCACTATCGTCGGCGGCGGCCTGGGCGGCCTGGTTGCCGCGATTGCCTGCGCCGAAGCCGGCTGCGAGGTGCGCCTGCTGGAGGCACACGACCAGCTCGGCGGCCGCGCCCGTGCCACCGACGGTCCCTACAAAGCCAACCTCGGCCCCCACGTCATCTACAAGGACGGGGGCTTCTGGGAGTGGATGCAGGAGCGCGAGATCCTCCCGGCCTTCGCGCGCCCGCCGCTATCCGGGGTCCGCTTCCGCTGGCAGGGGGAGGTGCGGCGGACGCCGCCGCTCGGTTCGGTCCTGCCGGCGACGCGCCTGCGCGGCCGCGAAGCGCCGGTGGACCAACCGTTCCGCGAGTGGGCCGCCTCCCACACCGACGAGCAGACGGCGGCGATGCTGAGTGCCGCTGCCGGCGTCTACACCTTCCACCACGACCCCGGCGAGCTCTCGGCCGCCTTTATCTGGTCCCACACCGTCCGCGTCCTGCTCAGCCCGCCGCCGACGGCCCGCTACCTGATCGGCGGCTGGGGCGCCCTGGTCGGCGTGCTTGAGCGACGGGCGCGCGAGCTGGGGGTCGTGATCGAGACCGGCTGCCGGGTCGACTCGCTGCCGGAGGCGCCGGTGATCGTCGCGACCGAACTGCACGAGGCGGCGCCGCTGCTCGGCGAAGAGCTCTCCTGGATGGCCGGCCACACGGTCTGCCTCGACCTCGGCCTCTCGCACCGCCGCGGCGACCCCTTCGTCGTCTCCGACCTCGACGAGGCCGGCTGGGTGGAGCGCTTCAGCGCCCCCGACCCCTCGCTGGCGCCCCCGGGCGAGGAGCTGGTGCAGGCGCAGATCCCGATCCGCCCCGGCGAGGACGTCGAGCTCGCCGCCGCCCGCCTCGAGCGTCTGCTCGACCTCTCGCTGCCCGACCGCCGCCAGCGCGAGACCTGGCGCCGCCGCCAGGTGATGGAGGGCCGGACGGGAGCCCTGGACATGCCGGGCGAGACCTGGCGCGACCGCCCCGCCATCGAACGTGGCGACGGCGTCTACTTAGTAGGCGACATGGTCGCCGCCCCCGGCCTGCTCTCCGAGGTCTCCTGGGCCAGCGCGGTGCGAGCGAGTGAGCTGGCTATTGGCGCAGCCAGCCCCGGTAAGTCTGCTCTAGCGGCTTAAGGCCGCGGCGGCACCTGCGGCTCGCCGAGCCCGTAGGTGTCGTAGGCGCCGAACTTGGCGAAGGTCTTGTGGGTGGGGCCGTGGTAGTCGGAGGAGGCGGTGGGGACGAGGTTGAGCTCGGCGCAGAGCTCGAGGAGGTGTTCGGTCTGCTCCTTGCTGTGGGTCGGGTAATAGGTCTCGACTCCGTCGGCGCCGAGCGAGCGGATCAGGTCGTCGACCTCGTTCGGCTCGGAGATGTCCCAGTAGGGGTGAGCGATGACGGCAATGCCGCCGGCTTCGCGGATCAGCGCGATCGCCTGCTCGGCGGTGGGCCAGCGCCGCGCCACGAAAGCCTTGGCGCCGGGCACCAGGTACTCCTCGAAGAAGGGGCCGAGGTCGCCGGTCGCGCCGGCGGCGCGGGCGATGTGGGGGCGGCCGATCGAGAGCGCGTCGCCGGCCTCGCGGACCGCGTCCTCGAGGTGGACGTCGAATCCCTCCCCCCGCAGCTTCTCGATGATCTCCCCGGCCCGGGTGATCCGCTCATGCTGCGCTCGCTCGCAAGCCGGCGCGATCTTGCCCAGATCGACCCAGTAGCCGCAGATGTGCAGGTCTTCCGCGTACTCATGCACGCAGGACATCTCAATCGCCGGCACCAGCTCAATCCCCATCCGCTCAGCCGCAACCTGCGCCTCCCCAACCCCCGCAATCGCATCGTGGTCGCTGAGCGCGAGGGTTGTCACCCCGGCCTCGGCGGCCTGCGCGACAACCTCGGCGGGCGCCAGCTGGCCGTCGGAGACGGTGGAGTGGGACTGCAGCTCGACGAGCATCGGCGCTGACCCTA
>DASSNA010000195.1:0-4674 GCA_035688445.1 Solirubrobacterales bacterium
AACGGTTGGGAGCGAATCGGCCTTCCAAGCGCGGACCCGAGAGCGGAAATGTCTCGAGAACCCTGAGCGAGTGGGCGATGCGCAGCCAGCTGTCGGCGGGGAGCTCGAGGGTTCCGATCGCCGCCTCGACATCCCGCCGCGCCTGCGGCATGACGATGATGCGCGCCACTTAGGCGAGCTCGTCGAGGGGGGTTCCTTCGCCCCGCCGGGCCTCGGCGAGCCCGTGCTGCACGCGCTCCCAGGACCCCGGAATCGACTCCAAGATCTCCGTGACCCGCGCTGGATTTGGGTCGGCTTGGTCTAAAGCGCTGGATAGCAGCGAACGGGCCAGCGTTCCCTCTTGGAGGTGGGTCTTTGCGGCCAGAAGCGCAAGCTTCTGCGCATGCTCGTCATCGAGCGTCACGTTCACGCGTCGGGCGGGAGTTGCCATTGAACGAGAATACACGTTCATACACAAGCCGTGCCGTTTTGGACGTCAATAGGCGGTGTTGCGGGAGCGAGGGCGCGGGAGGGACTTGTAGCGGGGGGCGCGGCCGCGGTTCCAGAGGGCGCTGTCGAGGGTGGCGGGGGCGAGGCCGCTGGCGTTGGCGAGGAGCTCGATGGCGTGGACGGCGGCGGCGCGTAGCTCGACCTCTTCCGGCGAGTCGTGGGGGAGGAGCTCTTCGGCTTCGATGCGGGCGGTGAGGTTCGGGTCTAGCTGGAGGAGGCTGTCGACGCGGAGGACGTGGGGGACGAGGTTGTCGGCGAAGGCGGTGAGGCGCTCGAGGCCGGGCAGGTCGGCGAGGCCGGCGCGGTGGAGGTCTGCGGCGGCGAGCTGGGCGCGCTTGTAGAAGGGGACTTCGCGGTCCTCCTAGAGGGAGGCGTCGGCGAAGGCCTCCCAGGCGGCGAAGGTCGCGGCGAGGGCGGGGATCGAGTCGGCGGCTTCGACCGGACCGAGGAAGCGGCCGTCGTGCTCCGCCTGCAGGTGGGCGCCGACGTCATGCAGGGCGGCCGCGAACTGGGCCATCAGCGGGTGCTCCGGATCCTGGCCAACCACGCCGGCAATAGTCGCCGCGTTCATTGCCACAAGCTCCTCGGTGCTCCAAAGACCGTCCTCCTCGAAGCGCTCGCTCACCCCCGCGGCCATCGTCGCGTAGCCGCTGTGGCCGGGGCGCTTGCGGATCGCCGGCCACCAGCCGGAGCCGAAGTTGATCGTGTTCATGCTGATCGCAAAGGCGGCGGCGGCTTCCGGGTCATCCGCCGGTGTGGGATCGTCGGGCGCTGCCTCCACGAGCTTGGCCAGCTCGAGCGCGTAGTCGGCGACCCGCCCCTCGTCCACCTGCACCGACCGCGCTCGCTCCATCACCCAAGCGCAGGCGGCGCGGACTTCGTCGGGTAGGGAAACTGGGCTCATGCAGAAACGAGAGATACCGGTTCGCGAGGCGACGGTCGCGGACGCTCCCCTGATCGCCCGCCTCCTGCACGACTTCAACACCGAATACGAGGAGCAGACGCCGCCGGTCGCAGAGCTGACCCGGCACGCCGAGCGGATGCTGCGGGAAGGCGAGATGACCGTGCTGCTGGCGGGGGAGGGGCCCGATGGCATGGCGCTGCTGCGCTTCCGTCCCTCGGTCTGGACCGAGCAACAGGAGGCCTACCTGCAGGAGCTCTACGTGGTGCCCGACCTGCGCGGCCAGGGCATCGGCGAAGCGCTGATGAGGGCGGTGCTCTCGACCTGCCGGGAGCACGACGCCGCCTGGATCGAGCTCAATACCGGCGAGACCGACGTCGCCGCCCGCAGCCTCTACAAGAAACTCGGCTTCACCAACGAAGAAGGTCCCGAGGGCGCGGCGATGCTCTATTACGAGCGCGAGCTCTGAGTAGAGAGTTCAGCGAAGCCGATCCCGTCCGGCGCCTCGACCCGCTCGGGGTGGAAGAGGTGGCCGAGCAGCTCGACGCCATCGACCAGGCGCGGTCCCGGCCGGGAGAAGGTCGAGGCGGCGTCGACCGCGAAGAGGCGGGCGGCTCCGAGCTGGTCGAGGCGGTCGCGGTGAGCTAGAGCCTGGGCGCGGGAGTCGTCGAGGTACCAGCCGCAGGGCATCGCCACGATCACCTCGGGCTCCAGGCCGTGCAGGTTCTCCCACTCGACCTGCGGCGACTTCTCGCCGCTGCGCCCGGCGACGTCCTCGCCACCGGCGAGCTCGATCATCTCCGGGATCCAGTGGCCGCCAAGGAAGGGCGGGTCGAGCCACTCGAGCGCGAGCACCCGCGGTCGCGGCGCTCCCGCGACCGCGTTCCGGACCGCATCCAGCCTGAGGTCCAGCTCTTCGCGCAGCAATTGCCCCCGCTCCGCAATCCCCGCCGCCTCGCCGAGCCGGACGACGTCATCCAGCACCTCGCCGAGGGTGCTCGGGTCCTGCTGCACGACCTCGGGCCGCCCCGGCAACCTCGCTGCGACCGCGACGACGTCGTCGTAGGAAACAGCGCAGACCTCGCAGACCGCCTGGGTGACGATCAGGTCGGGAGCGAGCTCGGCCAGTCGCTCTTCGTCGAGGGTGTAGAGGGCGCGGCCTTCGCCGACCACTTCCTTCACCGCCGCGTCGATCTCGCCGGCGGAAAGACCCGCCGGCAGGACCGTCGCGGTCAGGTGCGGCAGCGCGGCCGCAGCTGGCGGCCAGTCGCACTCGTGGGTGACCCCGACCACGCTCTCGCCGAGGCCGAGCGCGAACAGCATCTCGGTAGCCGAGGGGACGAGGCTGGCGATCCTCATCCCCTCAGCATGACGAGTTAGCGGCCTACGCTCCTGCCGCCAGCAATGCTTTCGCTCCGCCTTCCATTCCGGCCTTGTTGGGATGGATCGGCGCCGCGAGTTCGCCGGGCACGAGCGGTTCGACCCAGCGGGTCGAGCTGCCCTTGCAAGCGTCGTGGCCGATGCTGGCGTTGTACCAGTTGACCAGCGTCGCCCCGTGGGCTGCCGCCTGCGTTGCGAGCATCGAGTCGAGTCGTTGCTCGGTCGAGCGCAGGTAAGGCACGTCCTGGAACCCGATCGGCATCTGCGGCCAGCAACCGAACCCGGTCTCGGGGAAGATCGCCGGGTAGTTGACGACGTAGATTTTCGCCGCCGGCGAGCGGGAGTGGATCCCTTCCAGGACCGCCGCCACTTTCGGCGCCGTCGCTTCGATCCGCGCCTTCAGCTGGTCAACCCCGCCCGAGTTGTATTTGTCGAGGCAGGGATGGCTGAACGGGTTCAGGGTGATGCAGCCCTGGGCGACTTCTGAGAAGCCGATGTCGTTGCCGCCGATCGTCAGCGAGACCACCGTCGTGTTCGCGTCCAGCGAGTTGAACTGCGGCGGGTTGGGCCCGTCGATTTCCACTTCCTGCGGGTTGGTCATGTCGACCGTGGTGGCGCCGCTGCAGCTGGCGTCACGCAGGGTCAGGCCGATTCCCGGTGCCGCCAGATGCGGATAGTTGTGATCCGACTTGAGACAGCCGAGCGGCAGTACCGGGTTCGGGATCAGCGGCCCGGCCGCGTAGGAGTCGCCGAGGGCGACGTAATTGGCGGCGCGGGCTGCGACCGCCGTGGCGCCGTACAGCGCGAGCGCAGCTAGCGCGAGGGTGAAGAGCCACAGCAGCTGACGGCCGCGGCTCAGAGTGGACCGGTGCATCTGAGTCTCCTTCCGATTGATCTCCCCGCCTTCCCCTGGATATGCTCAAGATAGTTTGCGATTAATATCAGCGCAAGCCGTTACTAATTTCTTAGTAAGCCCCCAGTCATCAGCCGGAGGAGATCCATGCGCCGCAGCCTCGCAGTCCTGTTCCTTGCCATCGCCGCCCTTGTGACCACGGCCGCACCCGCCGCCGCCGAACTGCCGGTCATCTACAACGGCACCTACGGCTACGCCCACGTCAGCCCGACCGCGAGCCCGCCCGGCGCCAACGATTGGTCCTGCAAACCGACCACCGCCTACCCGCGGCCCGTCGTTCTCGTCCACGGCACCTTCGCCGACATGTCCGACAGCTGGCAGGCGCTCTCGCCGCTGCTAAAGAACAACGGCTACTGCGTCTTCGCCCTCAACTACGGCTCCTACTCCGGCAGCGGCGCGATCGGCGTCTACGGCGTCGGCGAGATCCGCAACTCAGCCAAAGAACTCTCCGCCTTCGTCGACAAAGTCCTGACCTCGACCGGCGCCTCCGAGGTCGACATGGTCGGCCACTCGCAGGGCGGGATGATGCCGCGCTACTACCTCAAGTTCCTCGGTGGCGCCGAAAAGGTCCACACCCTGGTCGGCCTCTCTCCCTCGAACCACGGCACCACCCTGGACGGGCTCTTCACCCTCGCCAGCTTCTTCCCCGGGGCGAGTGAATTCACTGGCACGCTTTGTCCTGCTTGCGAAGAGCAGGAAGCGGGTTCGGCCTTCATCACCGAACTCAACTCCGGCGGCGAGACCGTGCCCGGCGTCGACTACACGGTGATCCAGACCCGCTTCGACCAGGTCGTCACCCCCTACACCTCGGCCTTCCTCTCCGGCTCGAGCGTCAACAACGTCCTGCTTCAGAATCAGTGCATCCTCGACCTCGGCGACCACCTCTCGATGCCCTACGACCACATCGCCGACGCCGACGTCCTCACCGTGCTCGACCCGCTGCACCCGCGCAGCCCCATCTGCACGCCGATCCTCCCGACCGAGGGCGGCT
>DASSNA010000222.1:0-4833 GCA_035688445.1 Solirubrobacterales bacterium
GGAGGTCTCGATCTTGCTCGTCGCGGCCGCGAACGACACGGTCGAGATCCGGGTCCGCGACCACGGCCCCGGCTTCCCACCGGACTTCCTGGCCCGCGCATTCGAGCGCTTCAGCCGCGCCGGCCACAGCGACGGCGGCAGCGGCCTCGGCCTGGCGATCGTGCGGACCGTCGCCCGTGCCCACGGCGGCGAGGCGGGTGCCGCGAACGCCGAGGGTGGCGGCGCCGAAGTGCGACTAACGCTGCCGCGCGCCGGCGCGACGCCTCCCCCTGGGCTCGACGCTGCGCGAGCAGTAGGCAGAAATCTTTAGGCCGGGTTCAAGAAACTGGGTCCTGACGGCCGCCGCCCTGGCCGCGGGAGTTTCGGACACAAAAAGCCCCGTTTCCGGGGCCTTTTCCAATAGCGGGGGCGGGATTCGAACCCGCGACCTTCGGGTTATGAGCCCGACGAGCTACCTGACTGCTCCACCCCGCGGCGGACTCTCGATACTAGCAATTACGCGGGGGTTTTCAGGGGCGGGCGGCGGTCTAGAGTGGCCGGGTGAGCGAAGAAGGAAAACGGGTCGCGGTGATCGACATCGGGACCAACTCGACCCGGCTTTTGGTGGCGGACGTGGCTGGCGGCCAGGTTTCGCCGGTGGAGCGGCGCAGCACGGTGACGCGACTGGGCCGAGGGGTCGATCTCTCCGGGCACCTGGCGCATGAGGCGATCGAGGACGTCTGCACGGCGATCGACGGCTACGTCGGCATCCTCCAAGAGCTAGAGGCCGAGACGATCGAGGCGATCGCGACCAGTGCCGTCCGCGACGCCGACAACGGCAGCGCCTTCATCGCCGAGCTGCGCGAGCGCTTCGCGCTCTCGGCCCGGGTCCTCGACGGCGAGGAGGAGGCTCGAGCGACTTACCTCGGGGCCACCTCGGAGAACCCACCGAGCGAGCCGACCCTGGTGGTCGACATCGGCGGCGGCTCAACCGAGCTGGTCGTCGGCACAGGCAACGAGGTCGCCTTCCACGACTCGCTGCAGGCCGGCGTGGTCCGCCACAGCGAGCGCCACGTCGCTAGCGACCCCCCCACCGCCGGCGAGCTGGAAGCGCTGGCGACCGACGTCCGCGGCCTGATCGAGGAGTCGCTCGGTGCCGGCGTCGAAGCCCACCAGGGGATCGCCGTCGCCGGCACCCCCACCTCCCTGGCCGCGGTCGAGATGGAACTAGAGCCCTACGACCCCACACGGGTCCACAGCCACGTCCTCGAGCTCCCCTCGATCCAGCGAATGCTCTCCCGCCTTGCCTCGGCCCCCCTCGCCGAGCGGGTCGAGATCCCCGGCCTCCACCCCGACCGGGCACCGACGATCGTCGCCGGCGTCGTCATCCTCGTCGAGGTGATGCGGGCCTTCGGGCTCGAGCAAATCGCCGTCTCCGAGCACGACATTCTGTACGGCACCGCCCTTGCCGCCGTCGCGCTTAGCTAAAGCCCGTTCGACCCATCGGAACGCTTCGACGTACTAACTGGACAGAGTGTCTGATAGCAAATTGGCCTGGATGGCACACCATTCGCCTGAAGCCCCAAAACTGGTGACGCGAATTACTTGATTTTGATTAATTCCGCTCGAAGACCACTAGACGAAAAGGACAGCCGGGTAGATACTGAATTGCACCGGGCAAGAGGTGGGGTTCGCTTCACCTTGTCACCCGGCATATAGGGCTTAGGCGATTGCCGCATCATGGCGCCTCCCGCCGTCTGGGCCCACCTAAATAAAGGTCCCTGAAGACGTACCCCTGCCCGTCCTGAGGGGCCAACTCGAATCGGTCGCCAACTCGGCGGCCGATTCTTGTTTTGCCGGGTCTCAAGCCAAATTCGATTTGCGCGGGTAGGCGACCTCGGGGTCCGTGAGGACGTTGACGAGGGTCGGCCGGCCCGACTCAAAGGCCCGCTCCAGCGCCGGCCGCAGTTCCCCCGGCTCGCGGACCAGGATCCCGTCGCAGCCAAGGGTTTCTACCAGCTGGTCGTAGCGGGTCTCGGGCTCCAGCTCGGCGGCCACCGAGTAGCCATAGAGGAACTTCATCGGGTGGTGCTCGAGCGCCCAGATGCCGTTGTTGCCCATTACACCCACCACACCCAAACCATGACGCGACATCGTGTCGAACTCCATGCCCGCGAAGCCGAAAGCGCCGTCGCCCAGAAGCAGACAAACCTGCCGGTCGGGATGGGCGACCTTCGCCCCGATCGCCTGCCCCGGGCCGGCCCCGAGACAACCGAACGGACCGGGGTCCATCCAGCACCCCGGCTGGTAGGTGTCGATGAAGCGGCCGGCGTAGGAGACGAAGTCACCGCCGTCACCGACGACGATCGCGTCGCGGTCGAGCACTTCGCTGAGCCCCTTGTAGACGCGGACCGGATGCAGCGGTGAGCGCGGGTCACCGAGCTCCTCCTGCTCGGCGGCCCGCTTCTCCGCCTCGATGTTGCGCAGCTGCTCGAGCCAGGGCCGCGTCCGCGGCTCGCCCCCCGTCGCTTCCCGCAGCGCCGCCAGGGTCGCGCGAACGTCGCCGACCAGGTCGACCTCGGGAGCGCGGTTGGCGAGGAGCGCGTTCGGGGCGGCGTCGAGCCGGACGATCTTCGTCTCCCCCCCGAAGCTGCCGCCGAAGCCGAGCCGGAAGTCCATCGGCACCCCGACGACGAGGGCGACGTCGGCGTCCTGCAGCGCGGCGCTGCGAGCGCGGCTGAAGGCCAGCTCGTGGTCGGCGGGCAGGCAGCCGCGCCCGAGCCCGTTGAGGAAGACCGGGATCCCGAGCGCCTCGGCCAGCGCCCGCAGCTCGTCCTCGCCGCGGCCCCAGTAGAGGCCGGTGCCAGCCATGATCGCCGGCCGCTCGGCCGTGGCCAACAGCGCCGCCGCCTCATCAACCCCCTCGGCCGGGCGCGCCTCGCCCGCCTCCGCGACCGCCGGCAGGTCGACCTCAGCCTCGGTGAAGACGACGTCGAGCGGATAGTCGACGAAGGTCGGCCCGCTCGGAGCCACAGCGGCGCGATCCAGCGCGGCGGCGGTCACCGCCGCGATCTGCGCCGGGTCCTTCACCGTCTCCGCCGACTTGACCAGCGGTGAGACGAAGGGCAGGTGGTCGATCTCCTGCAGCGAGCCCGACCCCCAGCGCAGCTCCGGCGCGCGGCCGCCGAGCACGCAGATCGGTGAGTTGTTGGCCTGGGCGCCGGCGATCGCGCTGATCCCGTTGGTCACGCCCGGCCCGGCGGTGAGCGCAGCGACGCCAACCTTGCGAGTCGCCTTGGCGATCCCCTCGGCGGCGAAAGCGGCGGTCTGCTCATGGCGGACGTCGACGAGCCCGATCCCCTCCTCTTTGCAGCCGTCGTAGATCGAGAAGAGGTGCCCGCCCGAGAGCGTGAAGAGGTGCTCCACCCCGCGCGACTTCAGCGCCTTCGCAACCAACCTGCCCCCGTGCTCAGCCATCGGCCTCAGCCTATTGAAGCGGCGCCAAGCGGGTTACCATCGAGGGGCCCGGGTGGCGAAACTGGCAAAAGCAGCGGCCTTAAAAGCCGCCGCCCCTTCGGGGGCTTGCGGGTTCGAGTCCCGCCCCGGGCATCTCAGCCGTTTTCCCTGCAACTGTGGGTTTTCCGCGCGCCTTAAACGGGAATAAAAGTTCCAGGCGCGCAACTTCGCCCCTGTTAGCGTGTCTATAGACCTGGAACCGTCCTTCCACCAGGGAGAGCTCTTGGAGGCATCAGCCCTAACTCACGCCAGTCGCCGCGGACTCCTCGCCCGCCGCTCCCCCCTGCTCAAGCTGCAGGGTGACGAGAAGCTGATCGCGATGGCGCGCAGCGGCAACCCGGGCGCCTTCGAGACGATCGTCGACCGCTACCAAGGTCGCCTGCTCGGCTTCTGCCGCCAGATGCTGGGCTCGACCGAGGACGCCGAAGATGTCCTGCAAGAGGTCTTCGTCAACGCTTACAAAGCGATGCTCGCCGACGAGCGCGAGATCAACCTGCGCCCCTGGCTCTACCGGATCGCCCGCAACCGCTGCCTCAACTACCTGCGCAAGCCGAAGGCCGACGCGCAGGAATCAATGGACATGGTCCCGGAAGTCGAGGCCGCCTCGACCGCCGAGAAGGTCCACAACCGCGAGGAGTTCCGGCAGATCCTCAGCGACGTCAACAAACTTCCCGAGACCCAGCGCGCCGCCCTGCTGCTGCGCGAGATGGACGCCCTCTCTTACGAGGAGATCGCCGCCGCGATGGAGACCACGGTGCCGTCGGTCAAGTCGCTGCTGGTGCGGGCACGGATCTCCCTCGCCGAGGCGAGCCAGGCCCGCCTGCTGACCTGCGGCGAGGTCCGGGTCGAGCTCTCCGAAGCCGCCGAGGGCCTGCGCAAGGTTTCCGCCCCGGTGCGGCGCCACGTCCGCGAGTGCGAGGAATGCGCCGACTTCCGCAGCCAGATCCGCTCTAACGAGAAGGCGCTGGCGGCGCTCTTCCCGGTTGGACCGCTAATCGCCTTCAAGGGCTTCATCGCCTCCAAGCTCGGCCTCACCGGAACCGGCGCAGGCGCCGCAGGTGCCGGCACCGCAGGCGCTGGAGCAGGCGCGCTCGGCAGCGTCGGCGCCGCGCTCAGCGGTAGCTCCGCCGCCGGCGGGATCGGTGCCCTCGGCGGCGCAATCGGCACCAAGGCGGTCGCTGGCGTCGTCACCGCCGCCGTCCTCACCGCCGGCGCGGTCGAGGTTAAGCAGACGACTTCGGCTCCGAACGAACCGACTCCGATCGTGCGCGAGCAGGCGACGATCCCTGCCCCGAGCAGCGTCGGCGCCGCCGAAGCCGCGCCGCTGCCCTCCCCACA
>DASSNA010000224.1:0-3724 GCA_035688445.1 Solirubrobacterales bacterium
CAAAGCGCAGCTGCCCACAATCCGACTGCACCACCCAGGACCCCGCGATTACCACAGCAAAAAGAATTCCGGCGTAGGAAATAAACAGCCAAAAGGCCCTTCCAGTTAACCTTCGCATGCCCGAGTCTAATAGCTGACTGAATTCTGACGGTGCTGGTTCGGGTGCTTTGGTGTGTTGTGCTTCGGGACGGCGATCATCGTAGAAGTGTTCTGACGAACTAATCGAAGCGTCTGCTGGCCCGGGTGTCGAGGTCGTATGCCAGCTCGACGAGCGCTTCCGAATGTGCCGTCATTACGGCACCGACACTGTGGATGAGAGCGCTTCGCTCCTCGGTTCCCTCGGGAATGGGAGCTTGCGCCAGCATCTTCTCGATCGCCGCCGGGTCGTCGACCTGCTCGGCTACGACTCGCTCGATTGCCGCGCGTTGCTTCGCCTGGGTCTGTGCAATTCCGTGCAAGAACAGCTCCAACGTCATGACTTGCTGGCCTTCGAAGTGGGCATCAAGCCAGGCCGGAGCGCGGTCGATCATGCCCTCCATTTCCGCCATGAGCTCAGTTCTCGTCTGCGGAGAGGCGGCGAGGTGCGCGAGGACCATTCCGTGCGTCTGCGCCGTGGAGGCCCAGTTCTGCAGCAGCACCCGATCGTCGTCGAGCGGCGACAAATCCGGATATTTGGCTTCCCAGGCCTCCCGCGATTTGAAGGCTTCTTTGAGCGCCGCGATTACCTGCATCTCCAGCATGAGGACGCTGAGCGTAGCTAGAGCCGCAGCCGAAACACCAGATGCGACAGCCCCGCGTGCGTGCACTCGCCGTCTTGGCAGAAGCCGGCCTTCTGGGCGACGCGCTGGGAGGCGACGTTGTGGGGGAGGGTGAGGGCGACGACTTGGTCGAAGTCGAGCTCACGGGCCCACTCGATCGCGGCTTTGGCGGCCTCGGTGGCGAGGCCGCGGCGGTGGAGGTGGGGTTCGATGCTCCAGGGGAGCTCGACTTCGGCGAGGTCTTCGACGGCGGTCCAGGCGAGTCCGCCGCGGCCGGCGAACTCGCCGGTCTCCCTGTCGAGCAGGACCCAGGGGCCGAAGCCGTGGTCGGCCCAGTGGGTGCAGTCGCCGAGGAAGAGCTCGTCGACCACCTGGGCGTCGAATGGCGGCAAGGGGGAGGGGCGCAGCCAGCTCTCCACCTCCGGGCGGGTGAAGTGGGCGTGGTAGGAAGCTCGGTCCTCGGGAGTCGGCCTGCGAGCCAGGAGCCGCTCGGTCTGCCGCTCCCCAGCGTCCATCAGCCTTGGTCGGCTCGGGGGAGTCGAGGCTCTCGCTGGCCGTCGCTCGGCACCTCTTCGGCCGTGCTCTCGAAGTCGTAGTCGCGGCTGGGGCGCCCGCCGGCGCCAGGGGGTGGACGGAACGTCCCTGGCCCCGGCCCGCCGACGCCGACCACCGTGAAGCGCCCGGCCGCGTAGCGCCGCAGCAGCCCGCGGGTCAGCGCCCGCGTCGGCGGCAGCAGGAAGAAGACGCCGACGACGTCGGTGATGAAGCCGGGCGTCAGCAGCAGGGTGCCGCCGATCACGATCAGGACCCCGTCCGCCACCTCCTTGCCGGGGAAGCGCCGCGCCGCGATCGCTTCGTTGAAGCGGCGCCAAGCCCCGCGCCCCTGGTGTTTCAGCAGCCACGAGCCGAGCAGCGCGTCGGCCAGCAGCAGGATCAGGGTCGGCAGCACCCCGATCAACTGGCCGACCTGGATGATTACGTAGAGCTCCGCGATCGGGACGACGATGAAGAGGACGATCAACAGGGGCATGGTTGAAGCCTAGAGAGGACGAGACGTGGCGTTTTCCTCTCGGTACCCGAGAGAACGGTGCTTAAGCCGCTTTGGCGGCTTTGCCGGCCGCGGCCTCGAGCTCGGCCAGCGATTCGTTGATCCCATTGCTGACCACCTCGACGTCCTCCATGCAGTCGTAGTCGGCCAGCAGGCCGAACCCGACCTTGCCGTGGTAGCTCATGATCGCCACCGCCAGGCAGTGGTTCTGCGGCAGGAAGGCGACCGGGAAGACGTCCTCCAGTTCGCGCCCGAGCACGTAGAGCGGCATCTGCGGCCCCGGCACGTTGGTGCAGATCATGTTGAAGAGGCGGGTCGAGAAGTTGATCCGCGAGGCCTGCGCCAGCAGGGTCGGCGGCGCGAAGTCGTTGAGGCGGGAGATCACTTCCGCCCCCAGCGCCGGTTTGGAGCGCTTCAGCCCCGCCATCGCGTCGCTGATCGTGCGCAGTCGCCGCACCGGGTCCTCGATGTAGACGGGCAGCGGGCCGCGCATCAGCGCGATCCGGTTGCCGAGGTCGCCGCGCTCGTCCTCGGTGCGGATCGAGACCGGCACCAGCGCCCGCAGCTCCAGCCCCTCGGTCCGCACCTGGCGCTCGTGCAGCCAGGTCCGCAGCGCCCCGGTCACGACCGCCAGGACGACGTCGTTGACGGTGCCGCCGAGGGCGTCCTTGATGTGCTTGAAGGTGGCGAGGTCCGAGCGCGCCCAGACGTAGCGGCGGTGCGGCCCGATCTCTTCGTTCAGCGGCACGTCGGGGGCGGGGTTGGTGAAGGCGCTGACGATCTCGCCGACCCCCTCCAGCGCCTCGACCGCTTTGCGCGCCGTCGTCTCCGGGTTGCGGACGGCCCCGATCGCCCGCTCGGCGAGCTCGATCGGGGCGGCGACCAGGTCGGCGGCCCCACGCGCGACCAGCTCGGTCGTGCCCGGTTCGGGCTGCGGCACCCAGTCGTCCTCCAGGCGCATCGGCTCGGCGTCGCGCTCGAGGTCGAAGAGGACGGTGCCGATGTCGACGCCGCTGACCCCGTCGACCATCGCGTGGTGGGTCTTGGTCAGGATCGCGAAGCGGTCGTTGTCGAGGTTCTGCGCCAGCCACATCTCCCAGAGCGGCTTCGAGCGGTCGAGCTGCTGGGAGAAGATCCGCCCGGCCAGTTTCTTCAACTGCTCCTCGCCGCCCGGCTCGGGCAGCGCGGTATGGCGGATGTGGTAGGTGAGGTTGAAGTTGACGTCGTCGGCCCAGAGCGGCCGGCCGGCCTCCAGCGGCGGCACCACTAGCTTCTGGCGGAAGCGCGGCACCAGCGGCAGGCGACTGCGCACGTGCTCGACCAGGTCGACGTAGCGGGGCGGCGGTCCCTCGAAGATGAGGATCCCGCCCACGTGCATGTGGCTGTTCGAGTGCTCGTTGGTCAGGAACGAGGCGTCGACAGCGGTGAGCCGGTCCAGGTGGCGTCCCTCGGTTGCCATGGAGCAAGGCTACTTATGCCCGAGTTTCCGGGCTTTCAAGCCTTGTACCCTGCACGTATGGCTGCCACCGCCACTGCCCCGAAACGGGTGCTCCTCGCCGCGCCGCGCGGCTACTGCGCCGGCGTCGATCGCGCCGTGCAGACGGTCGAGCGCGCGCTCGAGCTCCACGGCGCCCCCGTCAACGTGCGCAAGGAGATCGTCCACAACAAGCACGTGGTCGAGGAACTGGCCAAGCGCGGCGCGATCTTCGTTGAGGAGGAGACCGAGGTGCCCGAGGGCGCGATGGTCGTCTTCTCCGCCCACGGGGTGGCGCCGAGCGTGCACGAGAACGCCGCCGCCCGCAACTTGCAGACGATCGACGCGACCTGCCCGCTGGTGACCAAGGTCCACGTCTCCGCCCGCCGCTTCGCCGCCCAGGGCTACACGATCATCATGATCGGCCACGAGGGTCACGAGGAG
>DASSNA010000169.1:0-7955 GCA_035688445.1 Solirubrobacterales bacterium
TAGTAGGCCTGACCCAACGCCCACAGCAGCAGGGCGATGCCGAGTGCGAGCCAGGCACCGCGCTCTGCCTTGATCGCCGCCGCCCGACCGAGGACCAGGAGCGCCGCGCCGAGCACGACCGCGTCATAGACCCAACGGCCGGTTGCGTCTTGCAAGGAGGCGTCGCCGAGCGCCCAGAGGGTGACGACGGCATAGAAGCCCAGGAGCACCAACAGGAGCCCAATCGCAGCAAAGGCGAATTTTCGCGACCTCAAGGACCGCTTGGACAACTTGTCCACGGAGCCTTCATCGGCTGCGCAGGCAAATCGCTTGAGAGCTTGCCTAGCGACCGAAGAGAGTGCGCGAAGCTTTACTGCCCGAAACGGTGACTTTTCCGTCCTCTACATAGGCGTGGGCAATGCCAAGCGAGTCGAGCAACCAAAGGCGGCGATCGAGGATCGGGCGGCTGGTGACGAGACAAAGGCCGTCTTGCTGCTCGCCCAAAAACAGCCGGTATTCGAGCAACTGAGCGAGGCCGCTGCGCACTCGCGTCCGCTCCGTCGTGGGAGTGAGGCCTTTGATCTCAAACAGGACCCGTCGGCGCTGACCGCGGACTCTCCGCACCGCCAGCAGGTCAATCGCTCCCTCCATCTCATCCAGCTCCTCCCAGCCGCGCGCCTTTAGCCAGAGGCCGAAATCCGTGAGGGTCTTCTGGTGCAGGCTGTCTGCCTGCTCGGCCAGGACCAATTGGCGTTCTGGATCCTTCGGGGCCGATCGTCGTCGCCTTTCGGCGGATTTGCGATTGGGATCAAAGGGGCGGGTTTTGAATGAAGACGCGTCCCGCTCGCGGCGTTGGCGTTGGGAGGGAGGACGCCGTTTGGGTTCCTTTTTGCCTTTCCCATTGAGCAGCCGCAAACGGAAGCGGTAGACGCGGCGGCTCTCGCCGTTTTTGTCGAAGTCGGTGCTCTCCCAGTGATCGGCACAGGTGACCTGGCCATAAAAAAGGAGGCGGCGTGGACCCGCGTACTCGAACAGGAACAGGTCCCGCGAGTTCTCCGCGGTGAAGCGGTTGACCCCACTGAGTTGCTGGTTGCCGGTCAGACCCTGGCCGGCATAGATCAAGTCGCCGTCTTTCCACTCATCTCCATAGTCAAAGGTCCGACCATCGCTGGAGCTAGTGAGTAGGAGCACGGCATTCTGCTCTGGCCGGGAGATCATTCCCCCAGCCCTGCCAAAGAGGTTCGGATTCCAAGCGAAGACCTCTCCGACCTCCTCCCACGAGTACACCCGGCCTGGTTTGAGCTGCGTCGGCACCTTTATCCCTCGGCAGCGAACTCGTCTCTGCGCTTAACCAGCAACCACTGTGGCTTGTTACCGCGGCCGGTGCGCTGCAAGGCGAAGCCACCCTGCAGCTTCTCGCCGTGGAGGACGAAGACCGCGTGGCCCCGCTCCAGCGCCTCGGGCCAGGGCACCCGGCCGCCCTGCTCGTAAGTGCCGCGGTCCCAGGTTTTCACCCAGCCGCCGTCGAGCTCGCCCTCGAAGTCGTTGTGGGAGAGCGAGTGGTCCTCGACCTGGATCGCCATCCGCTTCACCGCTGGGTCCATCGAAGGTTCCTTCGGCACCGCCCAGGAGCGCATCACCCCGTCGACCTCGAGCCGCAAGTCGTAGTGATGGGCAGTCGCCTGGTGCTCCTGGACGACAAAGACGCCGGCGCTGACGCCGCGAATTGCGAACTGCTCGTGGCCCTCGACTTTGACCGCCTCGACCTCGACCTCGCTGACTGCCGCGCCGCGCGGCCCTTGGCGCAGGAACTCGGTCAGCTCCTCGACCGCCGCCTCCTCACCCTCGGCATGGACGAGGACACTGCCGTCCTCGGCGTTGCGAACCCAGCCCATCACCCCGAGGCGCCGCGCCCGGCGCACCGTCGCATCGCGAAAGCCGACCGCCTGCACTTGTCCCCTGACAACGGCTCGAATCGCCACCATCGCCCCAGGCTAACCGCGCCCGCTAACTTCAGGCGATGCGCCGGATACTTGTGGCGACGGCGGCAACCGCCCTAGCCCTGCTCGCGATTTCCTCTTCGGCCCTCGCCGCCGGGCCCCCACCGGCGAGCTGCCCGCCGATCCAGCGCAACGGCGCCGGCGTCTGGAAGGCCGCCCCCACCACCGCCCCCTGGCAATGGCAGCTACAGGGAAAAATCGACACCAGCGTGCCCGCCTGCGTCTTTGACGTCGACGGTTTCGAAACGCCGCGGGCCACGGTCGCTGCCCTCCATCGCAGTGGCCGCGTCGCGATCTGTTACCTCGACGTCGGCAGCTGGGAGAGCTACCGCCCCGACGCCAAGCGCTTCCCCCGCTCGGTGCTCGGCCGCCGCTACGAAGGCTTCCCCAACGAGCGCTGGCTCGACATCGCCCACTTCCACCGCTTCGCGTCGATCCTCGCGCGCCGCTTCCGGCTCTGCGCCCACAAGGGCTTCGACGCGGTCGAGCCCGACAACCTCGCCGGCTTCGAAAACCGCACCGGCTTCCCGCTTACCGCCGCCGAGCAGCTGCGCTTCAACCGCTGGGTGGCGACGCGGGTGCACGCACTGGGGATGGCGGTCGCGCTGAAGAACGACCCGCGCCAGGCGGGCGCCCTGCTCGACCGCTTCGACTTCGCGATCGTCGAGCAGTGCTTCCAGTACGAAGAATGCGGCAGCTTCGAGCCGTTCGTCCGCGCCGGCAAGGCGGTCTTCGAGGCCGAGTACGAACTCGAACCGAGCGACTACTGCGGCGCCGCCTCCTCGCTCGGCTTCAGCTCGATCGGAAAGTCGTACGACCTCTTCGCCCAGCCCTGGCGAACTTGCTGAGGACCAACTCAGTGGGCGGGGAGCCAGAGTCGATAGCTGGAACGCTTGAAGCGGACGCCCTGTATGAGCGTCTCTGGCAGCCGCACGACCAGGCGCGTTGAGTTCAGCGGCCAGCGGCGGGGTGAGATCAGCCGCAGCGTGCGGCGCCCAGCCACTGAGGAGATACGGCGACACTCCTCGCACCCTCTCGCCCGCCAGACCACCGTCAGCCGTTCGCCCGCGAGCGCCCCGGCAAGCCCTAGCCGCACCACCCAGCGATGGTGGCGGAGCGCCTTCCCTCGCAAGTGAACGAGTTCGGTCGAGTAGCCGGCCACCTTGCGGGGGAGGCTTGCGAGCGATTCCGTGGTTCCGCCGACGTCAGTGGCAATCGAGACGCAGAAGACCTCCTTGCCGCGGTCGGAGCGGCGCAGCCGGTACCCGGCCGCAGCGGGGGCTTCAACTTCGGCACCCCCTTCGCCGAGGACGAAGAGTGATTTCAGCTTCGGCTGGCCCGACCAGGTTGGCGCGTTGCAGAGGATCTTCCCCCCGACGCTGACATTGCCGCTGAGGATCGGGGGCGTTTCGGAATCCGGAGCCAGCGGTGGGTTTTCATCGCCAAACAGCCAGCGGTGAATCTCCGGGCTGGCGAGGTTCGTGTAGCCGTCCGGTTGAGCCAGCGGGCAGCCGGTGATGGTGAAGCTGGCGACGCCGAGCAGGACCGGTGGAGTCGTGGCCGAGACCAGCCCGCCACCGCTGTCGCCCTTGCAGGTGGTGCCAATCGGCGACTGGGCGCAAATCGTCGCCGGATATCCCCCTCCGCACTCCCACTGCCGGGTCAGCGACTGATCCAGGGAGTGCTCGCGGCGGTCGAAGCCGTCGGGAGAGGTCAGTCCCCAGCCGAAGAACTCGGTCGGCGAGCCCAGCGGCGGCAGACCGCCGTCGGGGACGACCGCGATCGGCTGCACCCCCGGCCTGCTGAAGTCAAGCGGAGAATCCAGGGTGAGCAGGGCGGCGTCGCTGCCGTGGATCACGCCCGGACGGTAGGCGGGTGGAATGCGGACGCCGACCACCTTCCGTTGCTGGAATTCTTCTGCTTCGCCCGGCGAGTAGTCGAACTTGGCGAGGCCAGCGATGATCGTGTAGGCGCTGCCGGGGACGAGGGCTTCCCCTACGAAGGCGCAGTGGGCGGCGGTCAGCACGTGGAGAGCGTCAAGGATCGAGCCGCTGCACCGCGCGGTGCCTCCTTCCTTTTCGACCCAGACCTGAACCGACCACGGTGCCGCTGACGGATCGGCAACTTCGCCGCCACCGATCACCCGCGGCGCCGGTGCGGCCTGGGCAGAGCAGGCGGTCAAGAGCACCACCATCAGTCCAAGAAACAACCCCCGCCGCACCATCTCCCTCCGAGCCTAATCAATCAGTCGTCCAGAGCAGTTCTGCGCGACCGACCTCTGTCATAGGGTCCGCCGCCCCGTGCCCTTCCTCTTCTTCGCCGCGATCGCGCTGATCGGCGCCGCGATCCACCGCCACCACGACAAGCAGCCCCGCAGCAGCGCCCGCACGCTGGAAATCTTCCTCGTCTGGTGGATGGTCGTGGCGGTCGGCATCGCCGCCATCTTCGGGGCGATGTTCCACCTCTTCGACGGACCCCACACCGCTCGCGAAATCGGCTACACCAATGGCGATGGTGGCTTCCAGACCGAGGTCGGGTTCGCCGATCTGGCGATTGGCGTGCTCGGCGTGCTCTGCGCCCGCTTCCGCGACGGCTTCCTCCTCGCCGCCGTCATCGCAGTCTCGATCAGCTACCTCGGCGACGCCTACGGCCACCTCCACCAGGAGGCGATCCACGACAACCACGACCCGGACAACACCGGGCTGCTCCTCTGGAGTGACTTCATCACGCCGCTCGTCGCGATCGGCCTCTACGCCGCGCGTCAGCGGGCGGCGACGATCGTCGCGCACTCACGCATGCGGTGAAAGCCGCCGAACATCTCCCAGATCGCCGCCGGCGAAGGGAGCGGTTCGGCTGAGCTTTCCCGCAGCGCTCGATAGTCGCTAAAGCTGATCTCGTCGAGACGATCGCCGAACTCGGCAACGATCGCTCGCAGCGCTTCACGCTGCTCGCCCTCTGGCGAGGCCGACGGGTCCAGTTGACTGGTGACTAGGACCATCGAGCCCAACCTATGCCGCCGTCCGCCGGCGGCCATCGGGTGAAACCACATATTTGGCGTCGGTCTTGCCGCATTCGCCTCAGTGCTTCACCGCCTGCACCGCGAGGTTGCTGTGGCCGACCTTGGCGCAGGCTTCAAACGGGAAGGGCACGAACCTCGATGCGCTCTGTCCTGGCGGTGAGACGCGGAAGCCCGCCGCCATTACCGGGTGGCAATCCGAGGGCGAGAAGTTGCCCGCCTCGACGACGCGAACCAGAGCCGAGGCGCTGCCACCGGGGGCGAGGCTAACCGTGTGCGGAGCTGCCGCTTCTTCATGCGAAGCGGCGCTACCGAAGCGGTGCCCGGCGAGGTTGGCCGCGAACACCTTCGGATAGCCACGAAGCGTGCAGTTGTGTTTGGAGAAGTTGGTGAACTGGAACCGGTAGAAGACGCTGCCGGCGGTGCCGCCGCCGATTTCGGGTTCGAACCAGATGTCGAGGCCGGAGGTCTTGCACGGCGGGGCGCTCGAGGTGCCCGCCCCCGAGGCGCCGGCGGTGGGCGCCACCAGGACAAGAAGCGCGCCGATCACCGCCAGGCAAAGCACAGAGACGCGGCGGATGTACTTGGACCACGACGGCGATGAGAACACGGCGAACCCCTTCTCTCGGTGGCGGATCGACCAATGAATAGCCGATACACAGGGGTTTCTCTACTTGACTAGCCGCGAGTCCCGCCGCCGCTGCCGTCCGGTGACCAGCCGGGGCCGCGGAAGATGAAGCCGAGCCGCTGGCGCCAGCTGGTCGCCTTGCGCACGTCCTGCCAGATCGCGGCAAACTCGTGGAAGGCGACCTTGGTCGGGCGGAAGGTGCGGATGTTCTTGGTGAGGCCGTAGCGGGGGCGCTCGGTCTCGCCCTGGAAGGAGCCGAAGATGCGGTCCCAGATAATCAGGATGCCGCCGTAGTTGCGGTCGAGGTAGACCTCGTTGGAGCCGTGGTGGACGCGGTGGTGCGAGGGCGTGTTGAAGAAGAACTCGAACCAGGCCGGCATCTTCTTCACCCGCTCGGTGTGGATCCAGAACTGGTAGATCAGGCTGATCGCCTGTTGGAAGAGGATCATCCAGGGCGCGAACCCGACCAGCGCCAGCGGCGCCCAGAAGGGCAGCGCCGTCATCGGCGTCCAGGTCTGGCGCAGCGCGGTCGAGAGGTTGTAGTGCTCGGAGGAGTGGTGGACGACGTGGCTGGCCCAGAAGACCCGCACCTCATGGTGGATGCGATGGAACCAGTAGTAGGCGAGGTCGTCGGCGAAGAAGAGGAGGACATAGGTCCACCACTTATCGGCCGGCATCCGCAGCGGGGTCAGCTCATACAGCCCCGCGTAGATCACGATCACGACCAGCTTCCAGACCGCGTTAATGACGACGTTGCCGCCGCCCATCGTCAGGCTGGTGCGCGTGTCCCGCGCCTCGTAGCCGATCAGCTCCTCGTCGCGCGCGTACTTGAACGAGAGCAGCTCGACGACGAGCAGCAGCACGAAGGCGGGGATCGCGTAGAGGATCAGCTGGTCCATGCCATCGAGGAGTCTAAATCGGGGGGACTTTTCCTTGACATACAGGGATAAGTCCCCCCGATCTGGAACTTGACCCGCCGCCTGCGAGGACGTAGACATTGGATCGACAATCCGCACCAAAGGAGACGCAGTGACCCCCCAAGCCTCATCCCCCAATCCGGAGCTCAAGGCTCGCCACCGCAAAATGTGGGCCTCGGGCGACTACCCCTCGATGGTCGAGACCTTCCTGCTGCCGCTTGGGCCGCGCCTGGTCGAGGCCTGTGGGATCGAGGCCGGCGACCGCGTCCTCGACGTCGCCGCCGGGACCGGCAACGCCGCGATCGAGGCGGCCAAAACCGGCGCCAGCGTTGTCGCCAGCGACCTGACGCCGGAGCTGTTCGAGGCCGGCCGCGCCCGGGCTGAGGCCGCCGGAGTGGAGCTGGAGTGGACCGAGGCCGACGCCGAGGCGCTGCCCTTCGAGGACGAGAGCTTCGACGTCGTCATCTCCTCGATCGGCGTGATGTTCGCCCCCCAGCACCAAGCGGCTGCCGACGAGCTGGTGCGAGTTTGCAAGCCAGGCGGGACGATCGGCCTCTTGAGCTGGACCTCCGAGGGGATGATCGGCGCCCTCTTCCGCACGATGGGCCCCTTCGCTCCGGCGCCGCCGCCCGGAGTGCAGCCGCCGCCGCTGTGGGGCGTCGAGGAACACCTGCGCGAGCTCTTCGGCGAGCGGATCGAGCTCGAGCGACTGGAGCGCGACGTGCTCGAGGTGACCGCCTTCGAGCGGCCGGACGACTACGGCGAGCACTTCAAGCAGCGCTACGGGCCGACGATCGTGGCGCGGGGCAACGCCGAGAAAGACGGCCGCGCCGAGGAGTTCGACCAGGCGTTGAGTGACTTCTGCGGCGAGTGGAACCGCGGCAGCGACGAGGACGCCCGCTTCGAGATGGAGTACCTGATCGCGGTCGGGCGTCGCCTTTAGCTCAGCAACAGCTTGAAGAATTCAAACAGGTCCGGGCCGGGCGGCTTGAGGCCCGGAGCAACGATTTCGAGCGCGAATCCAGCGACCAACATCGCGCCGATAACCACAACGCCGGCCAAAGTCAGATCGCGCCTGATTTCGCCGTTTTCAATATTGATCCTGTGTTCGCGCTTCTTGAGCTGCCGCAGCTCGTGCTCATCTTCAAGTCCTTGGGCCTGGAGTTTCTTGAGCCTGGTATCGGCCTCCAGGTTCTTCAGTAGCTCCTGCTCGTACTCCTCACTGTGAGCCTCGGGCGCTTTGGGGTCTGGAGCTGACCGGGAAGCGATCTGGACAACGGGCAGCGTGCTGAGGAGCCACAACTTGAGGGCGGTGATCAGCCGCGCGAACGAGCCGGTGTGGCCGGGGTGCGGATGGCCGTCAGAAACTGACGGGCGCTGTCGGCTCGCTTTGCCGCCTGCACCGAAGCGCAAGC
>DASSNA010000230.1:0-6676 GCA_035688445.1 Solirubrobacterales bacterium
AGCTTCTCGGTGCCGGCCGCCTGGGCGATCTCGGCGATGCTGAGCGAGGAGGTGGTGGTGGCGAGGTCGGCGCTCGGGGCGGCTTCGGCGATCCGTCCCAGCAGCTCGCCCTTCGGCTCGACTTCCTCCACAATCGCCTCAACGACGACGTCGCAATCGGCGAGGTCGTTGGGGTCGGTGGTGACCCGCAGCCGCGAAGGCTCCGCACCCTCGATCTTGGCGCAGGCGGCGACGACTTTCTCCTCGGCGCGCCAGGCGGAGGCCTCGCTGCGGGCCAGCAGAATCGTGTCGGCGGTCGTGGTCGAGACCGCGGCAAGGCCGGTGGCAATCGCCCCGCTGCCCGCGATCCCCGGGCTCGTGTACCCCTGGTTAGCGCTCATTGGCCGGGGCTTCTATCACGCATCGAGGGGGCGGTGCCGTGTGGGGGGTGTCTGACTTGAAGGGCCATATGAGACCCCTCAAGTCAGATACGCCTGGGGGCCGGGACCTTTGGCTGACTGACCAGTCAATCGGCTACCCTCAAGTGGAGGCTGCGCGAGGCGCGCGCCCGTGAATCTTTGAGAACGGAGGCTGGCGATGGACAACGGCAAGAGCAAGTTCGGCGGGCAGGAAGTGGTCATCGTCGAGGCGGCGCGGACCCCGATCGGCCGCGGCCACCCGGAGAAGGGCTACTACAAGGATCTCCATCCCTCGAACCTGCTCGCCCGCACCTACAAAGAGCTGATCGATCGCGCCGGGATCGACCCGAACGAGGTCGGCGACGTGATCGCTGGCTGCGTGCAGCAGTTCGGCGAGCAGGGGCTGAACATCGGCCGCAACGCCTGGCTCGAGGCCGGCCTGCCGCAGGAGGTCCCCGCCACCACCGTCGACCGCCAGTGCGGGTCCGCCCAGCAGGCAGTCAACTTCGCCGCGGCGCTGGTCGCCGCCGGCGTCCACGACGTCGCCATCGGCGGCGGCGTCGAGCACATGGGCCACATCTCCTTCGCCGACTCCTACTCGGTGATGGAGGAGCACGGGATGGCTTTCTCGCCGGAGCTGATGGAGCGCTACAACCTGATCCCGCAGGGCCTCTCGGCGGAGATGATCGCCGACAAGTGGGAGATCAGCCGCTCCGAGCTCGATGAAATCGGCGTCCGCTCCCAACAGCTCGCCCAGCAGGCGACCGAGGAGGGGCGCTTCGAGCGCGAGATCATCCCGATGCAGGTCAACGGCGACACCTACGTCACCGACCAGGGTTTGCGCGAGACCACGCTCGAGGGGCTCGCCAACCTGAAGCCGGCCTTCAAGGAGGACGGCAAGATCACCGCCGGCAACTCCTCGCAGGTCTCCGACGGCGCCGCCGCGGTGCTGCTGATGACGCGCGAGAAGGCCGACGCGCTGGGCCTGAAGCCGCGGGCGCGGATCTTCGACCAGACCACGGTCGGTGTCGACCCGGTGATCATGCTGACCGGCCCGATCCCGGCGACGGAAAAGCTGCTTGAGCGCAACGGGATGAAGATGGACGACATCGACCTGGTCGAGATCAACGAGGCCTTCGCCTCGGTCCTCGGCGCCTGGCGGCGCGAGCTCGAACCGGACATGGACCGGGTCAACGTCAACGGCGGCGCGATCGCCCTCGGCCACCCGCTCGGCTCAACCGGCGCCCGCCTGATCACCACCCTGCTGCACGAGATGGAGCGCTCCGACAAGGAGATGGGGCTGGTGACGATGTGCTGCGGCGGCGGTCTCGGCACCGGGACGCTGATCCAGCGCATCTAGTCACCCGACGGCCGGGATAGCGTGCCAGCACCATCCCGTTAATCGACAAGGCAGAGGAGATCAGGTGAGCAAGCGATTCGTCGCGCTGCTCGCCGCCCTCGCCGCGCTGGCGCTAATCGTCGCCGGCTGCGGTGGAGGCAGCGACAGCACCGGAAGTACCAGTTCGCTCAGCAAGGCGGAATTCGTCAAGCAGGGCAACGCGATCTGCGCCAAGGGCAGCAAGGAAATCAACGAAGGCTTCGAAAAGTTCGGGAAGGAACACGGCTTCTCCGAAAAGAACGAACCGTCCGAAGCCGAGCTGGAAGAAGCGGTCGAAACGATCGTGATCCCCGGGATTCGCAAGCAGGTCGACGGCATTCGCGCCCTCGGGACGCCCGCCGAAGAAGGAGCCGAAGCGGAAGCGGTCCTCGACGCTGCCGAAGAAGGGCTGGAAAAGGGCGAAGAAGAACCCCAGCTCTTCCTCAAGGAAGAAAGCGCCGGGCCGTTCGCGAAGGCGAACAAGCTCTCGCGGGAATTCGGCCTCACCAAGTGTGGCGAAGAAGAAGAAGGCTGATCCAGCCTTCATGACGGCACGAAGGGCGCCCAGGTGGCGCCCTTCTTATTGCACAAAGCCGCCTGACTACGTTATTTTTCCGAGCGAATACTCAGATGGTTTTCAGGGAGAGACATCTGGCGTTGATGGGCGTCCTGCTGGCGCTGCTGCTCGCGCTGTCCGGTTGCGGCGGTGGCGGTGGGAGCACGGAAGGCACCAGTGCTTCCACCAGCGGCGAAGCCGCCGCCCCCGAAGCTGGCGAAGGGGAAGAAGCTGGCGAAGGGGAAGCGGGGGGTGAAGAAGGCGGCGAAAACGTTTTTGGAGAAGCCGCGAACTCGGAAGCTGAAAAAGAAAAATTCGTCGAAGACGTAAACAGCATTTGCTTCCGCCACAGCCAGGAACAAGCGGAACAGACCGAAGCCTACGAACGCAAGCACGGCATCCCACTGCACGAACCGAATCTGAAGCAGAAGGAAGAAATCATCGCCAAGCTCATCGTCCCGATCGTGCGGGAAACCATCGCCGAGCTTGAAGAATATGAACCCACCACGGAACAAGCGAAGCTGAACGCGTTCATCAAGGCGCTCACTGAAGCCACCGACGTCACCGAAAAGCACCCCAATCTCCTCGCCGAAGAAGGCGAAAAAGAACCGTACGGAGAAGCCCGTTCCCGGGCCGGGGATATGGGCACCTACCTCTGCGGCCAGGCCTGACGATGCGCCGCGGGAGGGAGATCGCGATCGCTGCTGTCGCCGTCTCCCTTCTCGGAGTCGCAGGGTGCGGCGGCGGAAGCGGCGGCGCGAGTTCGCAGGCCTCGGCGGAGAAGGCTTCGCTGACGAGGCAGGAATGGGTCGACAAGGCCAACGAAATCTGCCATGACGCGAGCGAGAAAAAGGTCGCCAAGATGACGGCCTACCAGAACGCTCACGACTACAACGTGGGCGAACCGAGCGTGCACGAACGGGAAGCGGTGAACACGTCGGTGGTGCTGCCGAACGTCCAGGAACGGATCGAAGCGCTGGAAGCGCTGCCGGTTCCGCCGGGCGAAGAGGCGAAGATCCGCGCGATCCTGCGCTCGATGGAAAGCGGGATCCGCGAAGCCGAAGCGCATCCGGAAAACCTCGCCATCCCCAAGCAGCCCATTCCCTTCAAAGAATCGGAGCACCTTGCGGGCGCATACGGCCTCTTGTTCTGCGGAATGCCCTGAGCTTCCCTTGGCCAGCCAGCCAATCAATCTCTATATGCTGCGACGGCGATGGACCTGACGCTGTCCCCATCGGAGGAGGAGTTCCGCGACGAGGTTCGGACCTGGTTGGAAGAGAACCACCCGGGTCCGGAGCCCGAGGCTGGCCTCGACGAGGTGATGAGCTTTCGGCGCACGTGGCAGCGCCAGCTGCACGACGCTGGCTGGGCCGGGATCTCTTGGCCGAAGGAGTACGGCGGCCGCGGCTCGACGATGATCGAGCAAGCGATCTTCGCCGGTGAGGCGTCGCGCCAGGAAGCGCCGGCGCCTGCCAACGTGCTCGGCCTAGCGATGGGCGGGCCGGTGGTTATCGCCCACGGCACCGACGAGCAGAAGGCCCGCTACCTGGAGCCGATCTTGACCGGCGAGGAGATCTGGTGCCAGGGCTTCTCCGAGCCCGAGTCCGGCTCCGACCTCGCCTCGCTGAAGACCCGCGCGGTCAAGGACGGCGACGAATGGGTCGTCACCGGGCAGAAGGTCTGGACCACCTTCGCCCAGTACGCGAAATGGTGCATGTTGGTCGCCCGCACCGACCCCGACGCGCCCAAGCACCAGGGCCTCACCTACTTCCTGATGGACATGGAGCAGGAGGGGGTGCAGACGCGGCCGCTGGTTCAGATCACCGGTGAGGGCGAGTTCAACGAGGTCTTCTTCGAAGAGGCGCGGGTGCCCGACGCGAACGTCGTCGGTGGTGTCGGCAACGGCTGGGCGGTGGCGATCACGACGCTGATGAACGAGCGCGCCGGGCTCGCCTTCGGGGCGATCTCGCAGATCCAGAACGCCCTCGGGCGGCTCGGCAAGCTGGCCAAGGAAACGCCGTCCAACGGCGGCACCGCGGCCGATGACCCCTACTTCCGCCAGCGCATCGCCCAGCTCCACATCGAGGTGGAGACGATGCGGCTGAATGCCTACCGCGGCCTGACCAAGACGATGCAGTCCGGCATCCCCGGGCCAGAGGGTTCGCTCGGCAAGTGGCAGTGGGCCGACATCAACCAGGACCTGACCGAGCTGGCGCTGGAGATCGAGGGCGCCTACTCGACCCTGATGCGTGGCTCCGACCACGCCGTCGCCGGGGGCGCCTGGCAGTACAGCTTCCTTCGCTCTCGCGCCAACTCGATCGAGGGCGGGACCACCGACATCCTCAAGAACATCATCGCTGAGCGGGTTCTGGGCCTGCCGCGGCTGCGCTAAGGCGGGCACGTTCACCATGTACTTCGACCTCACCGACGAGCAGCAGGCGATCAAATCGACCGCCCACGGCTTCCTTGCCTCGCGCTTCAAATCGGAGCGGTTGCGGGAGATCGCCGCCAGCGACGACGGCTTCGACGAGAGCGGCTGGAAAGAGATGGCCGAGCTCGGCTGGGCCGGCCTGGCGCTGCCGGAGGAGTGGGGCGGGCAGGGCCTGGGCATCGTCGATCTGGCTGTCCTCTTCGAGGAGATAGGCAACGTCTGCGCACCCTCGCCGCTGCTCTCGAACACGATCGCCGGCCTGGCGCTGACCTTTGCCGGCTCCGACGAGCAGAAGGAGCGCTGGCTGCGGCCGCTCGCTGCCGGCGAGCTGCGGGGGGCGCCGGCCCTGGTCGACGCAGGGGCGTCGGCCGAGCCGAACAAGTTCACGCTGGCGGCCGAGAGCGACGGCGACGGCGTTGTCCTCAACGGCGAAAAGACCCTGGTGATGGACGCGGCGAGCGCCGACTTCTTCCTCGTCGCCACCGCCGACGGCCATCGCCACATCGTCGAGAAGGCCGCCGATGGGGTGACGGTGACTCCAGAGGAGTCGATCGACCTGACCCGCCGCCTCTCCACGGTCCGCCTCGACGGCGTGCGCGTTGCCCCCGAGAACACGCTGCCCGGCAGCACCGAGGACTACTGGCCGGTCTTCCAGCGCGCTTGCGTCGCGATCGCGGCCGAGTCCACCGGGGTCGCCCAGCGGGCGCTCGACTTCTCGGTCGAGTACGCCAAAGACCGCCAGCAGTTCGGCCGTCCGATTGGCGCCTACCAGGCGGTTTCCCACCGCTGCGCGCAGATGCTGCTGGAGACCGAGAACTCGCGCTCGGCCGTCTACGGGGCGGCTTGGGCCGCCGACGCCGAGCCGGAGTCGCTGCCGCTGGCCGCCTCGACCGCCAAGGCCTATGCCTCTGACGCCGGCTGGCGTGTGCCCGACGCGGCGATCCAAACCCACGGCGGGATCGGCTTCACGTGGGAGCACGACCTCCACTTCTTCCTCAAGCGCGGCCGCGCCAACGCCGCCACCTTCGGTGACGCGAAGTGGCATCGCGAGCGGGTCGCCGAGGCGGTCCTCTCCGGCGAGACCGCGCCGGCGGCAGCCTAGCGCCCGAGCCGGCAGTGGCTGCCCTCGACCGCATCTCCGTCGCTGCGATCGGCACCTCGGTTGCCGACCTCGAGGCGGAGACGCTGCGGGCCGAGGCGGCGGGCGTGGAGTGCGTCTGGGCGCCGGAGCTGTTCCGCAGCGCCGTCACCCAGGCCACCTACCTGGCTGCGAAGACCGAGCGGATCGGCGTCGCCACCGGCATCGTCTGGGCCTTCACTCGCAGCCCCTTCATCCACGCCGTCAGCGCCCTCGACGTCGACGAGATGTCGGGCGGCCGCTTCCGGCTGGGGATGGGGGCGGGGGTCAAACGGCTGAACGAGACCTGGCACAACGCCGACTACGGCCGGCCGGCGCCGCACCTGCGGGAGGCGATCGAGGCGACGCGGCTAATCATGCGCCAGGCGAGTGCGGGCGAATCGATCCGCTACGAGGGCGAGTACTACGACATCGACATCAAGGGCTGGATGCGACCGCACCCAGCGCCGCGCGAGGCGGTGCCGATCTACACCGCCGCCGTGCAGGCGGGGATGGCGCGGATGGCCGGCGACGTCGCCGACGGCCTGATCGGCCACCCAATCCAGTCGCTGCAGTGGATCGACGAGGTGGTGATGCCGGCCTTCGAGGAGGGTCTACGGCGCTCCAGCCGCAAGCGCTCCGACTTCGACTACCTGCCGACCGTCTGCTGCGCGATCGACGAGGACGAGGGGCGGGCGATCGACATGGCCCGCCGGACGATCTCCTTCTACGCGACCGTCAAGACCTACATGCCGCTCTGGGAGATGCACGGCTTCGCCGACAACGCGGTCGCGGC
>DASSNA010000248.1:0-4114 GCA_035688445.1 Solirubrobacterales bacterium
AGAGGGTGCCGGCGGTGGCGATCATGTCGTCGACCAGGACCGCGGTCTTGCCCTTGACGTCGCCGACCACGTAGCCGATCTCGGCGACCGCCTGGGCCGGGCGCTCCTTCTCCATCACCGCCCACTGGGTGCCGATCCGGCGGGCGAAGTTGCGCGCGGTCTTGACCCGGCCAGCGTCGGGGGAGACGATCACCAACTCGTCGGTCATTTCCTGGTCGATGAACCACTGGGTCAGCATCGGCATCGCGGTCATGTGGTCGACCGGGACGTGGAAGAAGCCCTGGATCTGGCCGGCGTGGAGGTCCATGGTGAGGACGCGGTCGACCCCGACGCCCTCGAGGCACTTGGCGACGATGCGGGCGGAGATCGGCTCGCGCGGGGCCGACTTCTTGTCCTGGCGGGCGTAGCCGTACCAGGGGAGGACGGCGATGATCCGGTGCGCGGAGGCGCCCTGGGCGGCATCGATCATCGACAGCAGCTCCATCAGCGCGTCGTTCGGGGTCATCTCTTCCTGCTCGTTGGCGCAGGTCGACTGGACGAGGAAGACATCGGCGCCGCGGATCGACTCCTCGTAGCGGCAGTAGACCTCGCCGTCGGCGAAGGTCTTCAGCGTCACCTGACCGAGGTCGATTTCGAGTTTGCCGGCGACCTTGGCGGCGAGGTCCATCGAGCAGCGGCCGCCGAACACCATCATCCGCTTCGAGTAGTCGTGGTCGATGGCCGTCGCCACCTGCGGGCGCTCCTCGATCATGCTCACGGGCTTTCGTCCTCTCGCATTTTCGCCGCCTTGCGAGCGGCGTATCCGTCGATGTTCCTCTGCGCGTTCTCGCTGACGGCCAATGCCCCCTCGGGCACGTCGTCCTTGATCACTGCGCCAGCGCCAGTGTAGGCGGAGTCGCCGACTTCTACCGGTGCAATCAGCATCGTGTCAACGCCGATGCGGACATCGCGGCCGATGACAGTGCGGTTCTTGCGGAATCCGTCGTAGTTGGCGGTGATCGTGCCGGCGCCGAGGTTGCTGCCGGGGCCGATCTCGGCGTCGCCGACGTAGGCGAGGTGCGGGACCTTGGTCCCCTCCCCCACCTGCGAGTTCTTGATCTCGACGAAGGTGCCGGCCTTGGCCCCGTCCTCGAGCAGCGCGCCGGGGCGCAAGTAGGCAAAGGGGCCGACCGAGCAGCCCTCGCGCACGTCGCACTCGACCAGGTAGGAGTGCAGGACCTGGGAGTTGGGGCCGACGCTGCTGTCGATCAGGGTGCTGAGCGGGCCGACGACGGCGCCCGCGCCGATCGCGGTCTCACCGCGCAGGGTGGTGCCGGGCTCGATGCGGGCGTCGGCGGCGATCTTGACCCCAGCGTCGATCCAGGTCGAGGCGGGGTCGACGACGGTGACGCCGGCGAGCATGTGCGCCTCGAGCAGGCGGCGGCGGGCCTCGGTCTCGACCGCGGCGAGGTCGACGCGGTTGTTGATCCCCATCGTCACCGCCAGGTCGTCGGCGCGATGGGCGGCGACATAGCGGTCCGCCTCGCGCAGCGCCGGGAAGACGTCGGGGAGGTAGTACTCGCCCTGGGCGTTGTCGTTCGAGAGCTGCCGCAGTGCGTGGGCGAGCGGCTCGGCGTCGAAGACATAGGTGCCGGCGTTGATCTCGCGGATCTCGAGCTCCCATTGCTCCACGTCGCCCGCTCCTTTCGCCTCGGCCACGCGCTCGACCCAGCCGTCGCTGGTGCGGACGACGCGACCGTAGGAGCCAGGGTCATCGAGCTCGATCGTCAGCATCGTCGCCGCGGCCTCGGAGCCTTCGTGCGCCTGCAGCAGGTCGGCGATCGTCGCGGCGGAGAGCAGCGGCACATCGCCGGAGAGGACGAGCACGGTCTCGCTTTCTTCGATCAGCGACAGCGCCGCCCGGATCGCGCCGCCGGTGCCGTCAGGCTGCGGCTGCTCGACGGTCTCCACCCCCTCGGGGAGGCCAGCGGAAAGGTCGCGCCCGGGCGAGACGATCGCCACTACCCGGCCCGCGCCCGCTTCGCGGGCAGCGACCATCGGCCAAGCGACCATCGGGCGCCCGCAGACGGGGTGCAGCATCTTCGGCGTCGAGGAACGCATCCGCGTCCCCTCGCCCGCCGCCATTACGAGCACAAGGGGGGAGCTCACTCGGCGAATCGTATTTGCTTATGCGCGCTTGGCGAGTTCTTTGCCGAGCAATGCAACGGAAGTCAGCGTCCAGCCGGCGAAGATCAGGTCGATGCCAACGAGGAGGCCGATCGCCCAGTCGGCGCTGCTGGGGAACTTGGCGAGGACGAGGATCCCGATCAAAAGGCCGCAGACGCCGCTGAGGCCGACCCAGCCCGCGTTCGGCTGACCGCGCCCAATGAAGGCGACCGTGATCCGGGTCAGCCCCATGAAGAGGAAGTAGATCCCGAGCACGAAGGTCAGCGTCAAGGTGCCGTTGTGCGGCTCGACGATCAGCCAGAGGCCGACGATCACGGTCAGCACCGCCCACAGCATCCGCAGCAGCAACGACCCCACCGAGTGCGCCGAGAACGCCCCGGCGACCATGAAGGCGCCAACGATCAGCAGCAGCCAGCCGATGAAGATCGCCGTCCCCACCGAGGCCACCGCCGGCACCAGGATCGCAATACAACCCAGCACGATCGCGGCGACGCCGACGAACATCAGCGCCTTCCAGCTCCGGCTCAGTCCTTCTCGAATTTCCGGGTTAAGCGACGCTCCCCCAATCTCCATACCGAAACCCTAAGCCGCTAAGCGGACGCTTCCGCCGCTTCCCGCTCGCGCTCGTAGAAGCGAACCCACTTACGGACGGCGTTATCGGAGACGCCATATTTGCGACCGACGGCGCAGTAGCTCGTCGCCTCGATCTCGGCCGTCAGCTGGTCGCGAAGCGGACGCTTGACGCGCCTTGCCGATGGCTTCGGTTTTCCTCGAAGCCTTGAGCGATCCCAGCGCATCCCACAGTCGCGAGAGCAGTAGCGCTGCTCTGGGCGACCTGGGACGAACGAGCTTCCACAGCGACGGCACGATCGTTTCGCCTTCTCCACCCGATTCTTTCGCCCGCAGTGGGTGTCCAGCGTCGCGGCACAGTTAGGGCAAACGATTCTCAGGTTCTCCAAGCGATGGTCATTTCGAACCCCGTTGATGTGGTCGAGGATCATCCCCATGGGTCGACCGTGCCAAATCTCATCCTGTCCGCACATCTCACACTTGGGCTCCTTCAGCCGCTCCTTGAAGAGCCGCCGCTTCACATGCTGACGTGAGTAAGTCGAGTTCTGAACAAGGACTTCGTCCAATGGACGCGCGGGCAGGCGGAGATTTCCCTCGATGGCCCGTGATGGATCGAAATGCTCGGTCGAGATCTCCCAGAGGGCCGCGTATTTCTTGAGGACGCGCCATCCACCCCCGGAAGGACAGAGCCCGAGCTTGCGCAGACTCTCAGCCCATGAATAGGAGCTCGCAATCGCGTCGCGGGCTTGCTGCTCCGTGTAGCTAGGAGATCGTCCTGGCATGTCCAAGAGCATCGCACATGCCGCAGACAGAAAGTTACGACTGGGGAGCCCGGGCTCGAACCGGGAATGGGTCATCCAAAGTGACCAGTGTTGCCTATTACACCACTCCCCAACAGGGCCTGACAAAGCTTAAGCGCTCCGAGCTACTCCTCCGTCGCCCGCGCCACTTTGCCGCCCTTTGCACCGGGCTCCAGCGCCGGGCCGCGGGGGGAGGCGATGCCGAGGACGCGCATCGCTTTGAGGCCGAGGCTGAGCTTCTCGCGGCCCTCGGTGCCGGAGACGTCGTGGCCGCAGAGCTCGCGGACGCGCTCCAGCCGGTAGCGGATCGTGTGGCGGTGGGTGAAGAGCTGTTTGGCGGTGGCGGCGACGTTGCCGTCGTTGTCGAGGTAGGCCTCGACGGTGGCGACCAGCTCGGTCTCGTACTGCTCGTCGTAGTCGGAGAGCGGCTGGATCGTCTCCGCGTAGAAGCGCTCCAGCTCGGCCGGGTCGTCGCTCATCGCCGGCAGCAGCAAGCGGTAGGCGCCGGTGTCCTCGAAGGCGAGCAGCGGGCGGCCCTCGGCCTCGCCGACGTTGACCGCGAGGCGCGCCTCCGAGCC
>DASSNA010000259.1:0-23183 GCA_035688445.1 Solirubrobacterales bacterium
GTCGAAGTTGTTTGGGTATGGGGGAGAAGTGATCACCAAATCGACCGATTCATCGACGAGGTTTCCCACTGTCCGCGCATCTTCAGAGGAAAGGCTCGCAACGGCTGCGAGTAGTGGCATAGTCCTCATGTCCTGAGCCATCATTCTGGCCTGAGCCTTAAAGGCAGCCATCGGCTCCGCCACCTTTGACTTCGACTTGTTGGGTAAGACGTATTGCCACTGTGCCGTGCCCACTGGCGAGCAAGGGCGCAAGACAGCAAGTAGCGCTAGCCAGAGCAACTCATCGACTCCATCTCCCATCCGAGCTGCGTCGATTGAGTCTCGAAGCCCCACAAGCGTTGCGAGCGTCGCTGGAGGGTAAATCTTGGCTAGGAGTGCAGGGGGATCGCTCCAAGCTCGAGGGCTTGCGGTCCGAAGCACGGAGGTCGCCCGCCGTTCAAGCTCCTCGGGATCGGAGTCCCATGACAGCTTTGCCTGGCAGATTCGTCGAACGAGCGGATGGGTCTCAAGGCCGATCGACTCGGCACCCTGCACTTGTGCCGCAATTAGCGTGGTCCCTGAGCCGACGAAGGGGTCGAGAACGCGAGGCTTGGCCCCCACGTCGGATGCCACGATTGCTTCCGCCCATGCTGCCGAGAATCCGGCGGAATAGCGAAACCACCGATGGACGGGCAGCCGCATATTGGGCGTAAAGACACTGCTTCCAAGGGCCGGCGGATCGAGAAGCGAGGGAGAATTCTGATTGGAGACGGCTACGGACATTGGGGAATCCTATGCAGGCATCCGGCGCTGCCCGGCAACGAAGTAAGAGGCGCCACAAAGATGGGATCGAATTGGCTCAATCTGCGTGCCATTCGTCAGTCGACACCACTTAACGTTGAAGCGTGGGTCTCCGCCTGTGTGCACCAGTGACCCCGCTTCGTTGCCGAGGGTAGGCGCCACTGCGGAGACCCCAAAGCGCCTCCGACCACGGGCTTTCGCGTCTGGTCCTTTGGGTGCACGGATTCGGGGGGTCGTGGTGCAATAGGGGACCGAGTCTCTGCCGGTCAAGAACCGCGAGCAGCAGAGACTCGGCCCCGGCGACGCACCCAGGAGGTCGGCGGTTCGAATCCGCCTAGCTCCATCGCCCAAAGCCCCTGCACATCGGCAACGCTTGTTTTACAGGGCCTTTTGAACCGCTTCTGAAATCCGGTCCTATCGCGTCACAGCATCATCCCGCTCAGAATCAGACGCTGGAAAGAGGCGTTGATGTGACCTGACCAGTGGTCCCAGCAGGAGGGACGCTGCCCGACACGGCGACGAATTTTTCATCCGAGCAGGCTTTGGGCTGGGGTCTGCGATCATCGGTCCTTGGCCGCCGTCACCTTCATTTACTGCTATCCGAAGGTGCTGGAGACCGAGGCTGGACGGGTCGCCGTGGATCGTGTCCTCGCTTCTCTGGCCGCCGAGCTCGAGCTCGGGGCTGGCATGCAGCCGCGCGAGCGCAGCGGTAACTCGATCGTGTTCAGGGACGTCGAGCCGAGGGAGTTGTGGCAGGCGATGGATCGTGCGGTCCCCGACTGGGAAGACCGCCGGCTGTTCTTCGCCCCCGTTTTCTTTTAGCCGGCGGTGGGTCAGCCCCAACCATGCGATTGCCCTCAGTCCCTGGCACCCTGCTGCTACGGTGGATAGGTCGGGTTAGGCCGGTTCGCCGCCCGAGAGGTTCCGTTTCCTCCGTGTGCCGACTGGCGCCTTGGGGCCGCAGGATCTCCCAAGACGTTCAAGTCAGGAGTTCACAACATCACTTCCTTTGCCGATCTCGGCACTTCCAAGCCGGTGGTCGACGCCCTGCAAGCGCGCTCGATCACCCAACCGTTCCCCGTTCAAGAGATGGTCGTCCGCGATGCGCTCGCCGGTCGCGACCTCCTCGTCCAATCACCCACCGGGTCGGGCAAGACGCTCGCCTTCGGCGTCCCCCTTGTCGACCTGATCCACCCCGACGGCAACGGGCCTCGCGCCCTCGTCCTCGCCCCAACTCGGGAGCTGGCCAGCCAGATCGTCACCGAGCTCACCTCGCTCACCAGGGCGCGCGGCCTGAAGATCGCTGCCGTCTACGGCGGCGTTGGGATGGGGCCACAGATCAAGGCGGCGCGAGCGGCCGAGATCCTCGTCGCGACCCCCGGTCGCCTCGAGGACCTGATTGGGCGGAACGCTGTCTCGCTGCGGCGAATCAAGGTGCTCGTCCTCGACGAGGCCGACCGCATGCTCGACATGGGCTTCCGCCCCGCGGTCGACCGGATCGTCGCCCAGACCCCGGCCGACCGCCAGACGCTGTTCTTCTCGGCCACCCTGGAGGGGGCCACCGGCAAGGTCGCGGCCGCCTACACCCGCAACGCCCGCTCCCACACCCACGCCGAGCCCGAGCGCAAGCAGGCCAAGGTCGAGCACCGCTTCCTGCCGGTCGACTCGCAAGGCGCCAAGCTCGACCACCTCGTCTCGCACCTCTCGACGGAGAGCGCCGGCCGCTCGCTCGTCTTCGTCCGCACCAAGCGCGGCGCCGACCGGCTGGTCAAGCGGCTGCGAAGTCGCCAGGTAAACGCCGTTGCCATGCACGGCGACAAAACTCAGAGCCAGCGCGAACGCGCGCTGGCGCGCTTCGAGCGTGGCGAGGTGATGACCCTGGTCGCGACCGACGTCGCCGCCCGCGGCATCGACATCCCCGATGTCGCCCACGTAATCAACTACGACGCTCCCGAGGATCGCGAGGCCTACGTGCACCGGGTCGGGCGCACCGGCCGCGCCGGGCGCACCGGGACCGGGATCAGCTTCGTCCTCGCCGACCAGGCCGAGGAGATGCGCCGAATCACCGCCAGCCTCGGGCTCGACGCCGGCCTCGGCAGGCCGGCGCAACCGGCCGCTGCCCCGCCGCGCCGCCGCCGCAACCGGCGCCGGCGAAGCAAAGCCGCGGCCTGAGGCAATGGCCGCCAACGCCATCAGGTGGAGCTGCACCCGCTGCGAGGTCTCGGTCGGGCGGATCGACGGTGAGCCGACGCTGCTGCCGACGACCTGGTCCCGATCGGGCGACCAGGTCCTCTGCCTGGGATGCAGCAGGGCGCTGGCCGGAGAGGCAGCGATGGACTCTGCCCCCGCAGCGAGCTCGCGCGAGGAGCGGGTCCGGATCCGGCGCACCGCCCTGATCGAGTTCGAGATCGGCCGAGTGCCGGAAGCTCCGAACCGAACCATCGCCCAGGCCTGCCGCACCTCAGGGCCCGCGGTAGCGGCCGTCCGCGCCAAGCTGGATCGGTCCGCCACCGCCGACCTCAGCGCCTAGAGCTTCACCGGCAAACGCGATAGCGGAGGTGGGTAACGCCGGAGCCCTCCAGAACCCGGACTGGCTCGAGCTCGATCTGGTTGGCCCCGAGGTGCTCGAATAGGGGGCGGCCCTCGCCGAGGAGGACGGGAATCAGGTGGATCTGGATCTCGTCAAGGACTCCGGCCGCGAGGGCGAGCTGGGCGACGGTGGCGCCGTGGACGAGGACGTCCTGGTCGCCAGCGGCCTCCTTTGCCCGGGCCATCGCGGTCTCGACGTTTGGCACGTAGCTGACCAGCGGCCAGCGCGGGTCGACGCCAGCCTCCTGGCGGCTGAGGATGAAGATCGGCACGCCGTCGTGATAGTCGCCGCCCCAGCCTTTCGCGGGCTCGAAGGTGCCGCGGCCGGCGACCACCGCGCCGGTCGCCATCGCCTCGTCCATCACCTCACCGTTGACCCCCTCCGGGCGGCCGGGCACTCCCCCGTGCTCGGTGGGGTCGCCGGCGAAGATCCACTCGTGCAGCCGCTCGCCGCCGTCGCCGAGGCCGTTGTCCACGCTCTCGTTCGGGCCGGCGATGAAGCCATCGAGGGACATAGACATGTAGAGGACGGTCGAGGACATCAGCTCTCGGAACGGATTAGCGGCGATCGGCAGTGACTCGACGGTCAGCATAGGCTGGGACCCGTGGCATCAACTAAGCGCGGCTCCAACGGGGCCGAAAACCACGACCTCCCCTTCGCGAAGGAGCTTTGGGAGGCGTGCGATCGGCTGCGCGGCAGCGTCGAGTCCGCCGAATACAAGCACCTGGTTCTCGGCCTCGTCTTCCTCAAGTACATCTCCGATTCATTCGAGCGGCGGCGCGCCGTCCTGGAAGCCGCCACTCGCAAAAAGGGCAATGACCTCTACACGGACGACGATGAAGAACGGGCGGAAATTCTTGAGGATCGCGATGAGTACATCGCTGAGAACGTGTTCTGGGTTCCGAAGAAGGCTCGCTGGGACGCCTTGCTCGCCGCCGCAAACCAGCCTGACATCGGCCAGCAAATCGACGCGGCGCTAGAGGAGATCGAAAAAGCCAACGAGGAGCAACTGCGAGGAGTATTGCCACGGATCTACGCGCGGGCCCCGCTCGCCTCGCAGAAGTTGGGTGAGCTGGTGACGACTATCGCCAAGGTGGGGTTTGGCGACGACGAGGGCAAGGCTCGCGACATCCTCGGCCGCACCTACGAGTACTTCATCAAGCGCTTCGCCGCCGCCGAGGGCCACCGCGGCGGTGAGTTCTACACGCCGCGCTCGGTCACGCGGCTACTGGTCGAGATGCTCGAGCCCTACGAGGGCCGTGTGCTCGATCCCGCTTGCGGCTCCTGCGGACTATTCATCCAATCCGCCGACTTCGTCAAGAACCACGGTGGGAAAGCGCGCGAGATCTCGATCTACGGCCAGGAGAACAACCAGGCCACCTGGCGAATCGGGCGGATGAACCTCGCGATCCATGCCCTCGCCGGCGACATTCGCCTCGGTGACAGCCTCCTCAACGACCAGCATCCTGGCCTCAAAGCCGACTTTGTCCTCGCCAACCCACCGTTCAACAAAGACAAGTGGGGAGCCGCGCAGGTCGCCGACGATGCGCGCTGGAAGTTCGGGACGCCGCCGGACTCCAACGCGAACTACGCCTGGATCCAGCACTTCGTCCATCACCTTGCGCCCGATGGTCGCGCCGGCTTCGTCATGGCCAACGGCTCCCTGACGTCGAACCAGTCTGGCGAGGGCAAGATCCGCGAGTCGATCGTCCGCGACGACCTGGTCGATTGCATCGTCGCTTGCCCCGGCCAGCTCTTCTACACGACGCAGATCCCTGTCTGCCTTTGGTTCCTGGACCGCAACAAGCAGTCGGGTGCCGAGCGCGATCGGCGCGGCGAGGTGCTCTTCATCGACGCCCGCCAGATGGGCCACAAGATCAGCCGCACGCAGATTGAGTTCGACGAAGAAGAGGTCCAGCGGATCAGTGACACCTACCACGCCTGGCGCGGGACGAGCGACGGGAGGTACGGGGACGAGAAAGGCTTCTGTGCCTCGGTCACCCTCGAGGAGATCGAGAAGCACGGCTTCGCGCTGACGCCGGGGCGCTACGTCGGAGCACCCGAGACCGAGGAAGATGAGATCGAGTTCGAGGAGAAGATGGCGGGGCTCGCCGACCGGCTCGCGGATGAGCTGGCGGAGTCGGAGCGGCTCACTACGGAGGTGAGGAAGGCGCTGAAGACGGTTGGTTATGAAGTCTGAGGCAGCTTGGGAAACGCGTCGTCTGGGGGAAGTTGCAGACGATTGTCGCTATGGCTACACCGCTAGCGCAACCGACCGTCCCGAAGGTCCACGGTTCCTTCGTATTACGGACATCGTCGGGGATCTCGATTGGGAGTCCGTACCGTTTGTTGAAGCCTCGGAACGAGATGCTGAGAGGTACCTACTTAAAGACGGGGACATCGTGATTGCTCGAACTGGAGCAAACGTCGGCGTCTCGGCTCACATCATGAATCCGCCCCCTGCTGTGTTTGCTTCATACCTCGTCCGATTCCGCTTCGACCGTGCGAAGGTCTCGGATCGCTTTATTGGATATGTACTTAAGTCGCCAATGTGGGCGAACTACGTTCAAGCAGCACATACCGGCAGCGGTCAGCCCCAGCTCAACGCCACCCTCATGAAGGGTTTTGAGTTCTCGCTGCCTCCCCTCGATGAGCAGCAGCGCATTGCGCAGGTGCTCGGCGCACTTGATAGCAAGATCGAGGTCAACCGCTGTCTCGCGAAAACGCTCGAGAAAATCGCGGCGACGCTATTCAAGGCACGGTTCGTGAACTTCGCCGAACACGACGATCTGATCGAGAGCGAGCCTGGGCCGATCCCGAGGGGATGGAGCTGGGAGCCACTCTCATCAATCGCCGAAATCCTTGGAGGCGGCACTCCCAAGACGGACGTCGCAGGGTATTGGGATGGGGATATCCCCTGGATCTCGGTGAAGGACACTGTTCCCGGTCCCTACGTAATCAGCGTCGATCGTTGCATCACGGAGGATGGCAGGAAGGCTGCGCGGCTCACGACTTATCCCGCCAACACTGCCGTGATTACCGCCAGAGGAACGGTGGGCAACGTCGCCTTGATGTCTGAATCGATGACTTTGAACCAATCCTGCTACGCGCTCCGCGGCAACAATGGGGTGGGTCAGTTCTTCCTCTTCCACCTCCTTCGACGCGCTGTAGCGGTGCTTCAGTCACGCGCGCACGGGAGCGTCTTTTCAACCATCACCCGCGCTACGTTCGACTCCGTCATGGCGGCAATTCCTCCACAGGAGGAGATCAACCAATTTGAGGAGCTTGCTCAACCGATCTTCGCTCGGATCCATGCCGCAATGCGCGAGGCGAATGAGCTGGCTGAAGTTCGTGATGTTCTCCTTCCGCGCCTGATTTCCGGTGAAATCCGTGTCTCGTCCAATATGGGTTCTGCACAGGAGGAACCATGACTCCTCTGCCTGAAGGGTCGAAAGAGGACGTCTACGCTGAGCAGCCGACTCTCCAGTGGCTCGGTGAGATTGGCTGGGAGGTGGAGCACGGGCCGGAGCTCGGTCCTGAGGGGTCGATGCCGGAGCGGGAGAGCTGGCGCGATGTAGTGCTTGTCGGTCGCCTTCGTTCGGCGGTGGCTGGGCTTAATCCGGAACTTCCCGATGACGCGGTCGAGCATGTGGTGCAACAGGTGTTGACGTCTAACTCTCCGAACGTGATTGAGGACCATGCTGACTTCCACCGGTTGCTTATCGACCGTGTGCCGGTGAGCTATCAGGACGCCGACGGGATCGAGCGGTCCGTTCGCGCCAAACTCGTCGACTTCGAGCACCCGGAGGAGAATGATTTCCTCGCCCTCAACCAGTTCACCATCGTCGTCGGCTCAAAAAACCGCCGGCCCGACGTGTTGCTGTTCATCAACGGAATTCCCCTCGGCCAGATCGAGCTGAAGAACCCGGCAGATGAGAAGGCCACGCCAGAAGCCGCTGTCACCCAAGTCGCACACTACGCAGAAACCATCCCTCCGCTCTATCGCTTCGTCGAGATCATCGGCGTCTCGGACTTAATCCAGGCCCGTGTCGGCACGATCACCACGCCCGCCGAGCACTTCGCCGAGTGGAAAACGATGGACCCGGACGAGGGCAAAGACAAGTCCGAGCTGGAGGTGATGCTCCGCGGCGCCTTCAGCCCAGTGCGCCTGCTCGACCTGGTTCATAGCTTCGTCCTGTTCGAGGTTGACGCCGGCAAGACGACCAAGGTGCTGGCCAAGTACCACCAGGTGGACGCAGTCAACCGCGCGGTGGAGGCGACCGCGGAGGCGATGCGGGGCGACGGCCGCGCTGGGGTCGTCTGGCACACCCAAGGCGCCGGCAAGAGCTACTCGATGGTCTTCTACGCGCAGAAGCTCCGCCGCGACCCGCGCTTCGAAAACCCCACCCTCGTCTGCGTCACCGACCGCATCGACCTCGACGACCAGCTGATGCAGACCTTCGCCAAACAGGTCGAGCTCGCCCAGGCGGTCAAGCAGGCTGACGAAGTCTCGGGGGGAAGCGGAAGCCTGCACGAGCTACTCAAGGTGCCGGCCGGAGAGATCGTTTTCACGACGATCCAGAAGTTCGTCCCGCCGGCCGGCTCAGATCAGATGCCCGCTCTGAGCGAGCGGCACAACGTGATCGTCATCTCTGACGAGGCCCATCGCTCTCAATACGCAGACTTCGCCCGCAACCTCCGCAAGGCGCTCCCTAACGCGACCCGTATCGGCTTCACCGGCACTCCGATCGAGACCGACCGCAAATCCACCAGCCTCACCTTCGGCGACTACATCTCCGTCTACGACATCACCCGCGCGGTCGAGGATGGCGCCACCGTCCGGATCTACTACGAGGGGCGGATCGTGCCGCTGGACATCTCCGACGCGGACCTCGTGGCGGAGACCGAGAAGCTCCTCCAGCAGGAGGACGAAGAGGCAGCCGGCAAGCTCATCTCCTCCGAGACCAAGCTCGACCGCGTCGTCGGCTCAGCGGCCCGCCTCGACAAGGTCGCCGCTGACATCGCGGCGCACTTCCGCGAGCGGGAGAAACTGATGGCAGGCAAGGCGATGGTCGTCGGCATGAACCGCGCGATCTGCGTCGAGCTGACCGAGCGCTTGAAGGAGGCGCTCGGCGAGGAGGCGGTGACCTGCGTCATCACCGCCCAGGCGACCGAGCCGAAGCTCAACGCGTACCGCCGCTCGAAGGCGGAGATGAAGCAGGTCGCCGATGACTTCAAGGACCCCGATCACCCGTTGAAGATGGTCGTCGTCCGCGACATGTGGCTGACCGGCTTCGACGTTCCTCCCCTGCACACGATGTACATCGACAAGCCGATGCGCGACCACGGGCTCCTCCAGGCGATCGCGCGGGTGAATCGTGTCTTCCGGGACAAGCCGGGCGGCCGGGTCGTCGACTACATCGGGATCGGCGAGGACCTGCGCAAGGCGCTCCCCCGTTACGCGGCGGAGGACGTCGAGGACGCCATGGTCCCCGTCCGTCAAGTGATCTCGAAGCTGCGCGAGAAGCACGAGGTTGTCTGCGAGTTCTTCCACGGTTTGGATTGGCGTGATCGAGACAAGCTGGATGCGGCGGGGCGGGCGACGCTGCTTGCGCAGGCCCACGCAAAGGTGGTCGAAGACGAGGAGCAGACGAAGCGCTTCCTCGATGAGCAGGCGGCGTTCGCGCGCCTGCTGGCGCTGGTGAATCCCGACCCCGCCGTAGAGGAGTTTCTGGACGACGCCGAGTTCTTCGCCGAGGTCGCAGCCTCGGTCCGCAAGTACACGCCGCCCGAGGGAGAGCCGAGTGAGGCCGCGCGCCAAGCCGTCAAGCAGGTCTTCTCCGCGGGGCTCGGTGCCGGGGAGGTGACCGACGTGCTGGGGCTGTCGGGCGACGAGCGGCCGGAGGTCTCGATCCTCTCCGACCAGTTCCTCGACGACCTGCAGCGGAAGATGGCCGAGCCGCCCCTCGTGGTCGCCTTCCTGAAGAAGTTGCTCGGCGACGAGATCCGGGCGCGAGGTCGCAGGAACCAGATGCAGGCGAAGCTCTTCGGCGACGAGCTTGAAGCCGCGCTGGCGCGGTACCGGAACCGGCAGATCACCGGTGCCGAGATAGTGAAGGCGCTCGTGGGCCTGGCGAAGAAAGTGCGCGACGCTCGGCACCGCCACGACGAGTTGGGACTGAGCGAAGAGGAGGCGGCGTTCTACGACGCGCTCGTCGGCAGCGCTGAGGAAATCACTGCCGACCCGAAGATCGCAGAGATCGCCCGCGATCTAGTCCAGGGCATCCGGGCGGACCTCTCGGTCGATTGGACCAGCCACGAGAGCCGGGAGGCGCTGATCCGCCGCAAGATCAAGCGGCTACTGCGGAAACATCACTATCGCCCGCCGGAGCAGGGCGGCTCTGGCGGCGGCGGGCGCATGAGTTTGGAGCGCGCGACCGCGCTGATACTCGACCAGGCGCGAGTGCTCTATTACAAGTGGCCGGAGGTTGACAGTCCTGACCTCCCATAGCTTGAAGGTCGACCGCAAGACCTGGATTTGGCTCGCCGTTTGGCTCTGCAGCCGTGCCTTGATCGTCGCCGAGGTGGGGTTTTGGGCGACTCCGCACCCGCGGCTCGAGGACGTCAACAACTACGCGACCTGGTCGCACTTCCTCACCTCTCACCATCAATTCCCAGGTGGGGAAGCGTGGCAGTACCCGCCTGGCGCTGGGCTGCTGATGCTCATCCCCCGGCTGGTTTCGGTCGGCTACGGGGAAGCGTTCGTCGGGCTAATGCTGTTGGTCGACTTCGTTGGCCTCGTGCTACTGGCGCGGCTTGCCCGGCGATCGGGCAACGACACCGGCGTCTGGGTCTGGCTGCTGGGGATGCCGCTGCTCGGGGCCTTCGCGGTGCTGCGCTTCGACCTCGTCCCGACCGTGATCGCGATCGGCGCGCTCCTCGTCATCCACCGGCGCCCGGGCTGGTTCGGGGCGCTGGCGGGCCTGGGGGCGGCGATCAAGCTCTGGCCGGTGCTGGTCCTGTTCGGCGAGTGGGACCGGACGCGGTTGCTCCGGGCGGTCCTCTCCGCCGCGGCGGCGATCGCCCTGGTCTTCGTGGTCTCAGCGATCGCCTTCGGCGACACCACCGGTTTCCTCTCGCACGGCGGCGACCGCGGTCTCCAGGAGGAAGCGGTCGCGACGATCCCCTGGCAGCTCGAACAGATCGTCAGCGGCGACCCCTACCCGCGGGCGATCCGCTCCGGCGCCTGGGAGATCGCCACCTCCACCGCCGACAGCGTCGCGACCCTGCTCAGGTGGCTGACCCTCGCCGCGCTGGCCGCCGCAGCCGCCTGGTGGTGGTTCCGCGCGCGGGCGATCAAGGCGGGCCGCGAGAAGCTGGGCGAGGACGAGGTCAGCCGCGACTTCGTCTTCACCCTCGTCCTCCTCGTCGTCGTCACCAGCCCCGTGCTCAGCACCCAGTACATGGTCTGGCTGCTGGGCCTGGCAGCGGTCGTGCTGAGCGCCGGATCCAGCCGCCTCCGCCGCCCGGCCTGGATCGTGGTCGGGGCGACCGCCCTCTCCACCGCCACCTTCAAATCCCCGGAACTGACCCTGCTCCGCGACCTCGCCCTGCTCTGCGCGACGGTCGACGCGGCGGTGGCGATGGTCCAGGTGCTGAGGCCAGCCTCAAGCTGAAATCGCATGCCCTCTCTTCGGCCGCGGACCTCGAGAAGTTCGTCTTCGTATCCGACAGAGTCGATGCTGCTCGACTCGATCTGCATGCGGTGCATGGCGGCCTCCCGCTGGCGGATGACTTGGGGTTACCCACAAGGTCCCTACGTCTTGTTGCGGGCGCGGTAGCGGCGCGTCTTTTCGCGGTTGCCGCACTCCTCCATCGAGCACCAGGTACGGGAGCGATTGCGGGTGGTATCGAAGAAGGCCCATTGGCAGCCCTCGTCGGTGCAGGCTTTGAGGCGGGGCCAGGCGCCGTGGGCCTGGAGGCGCTCGATCGCGAGCAGGAGGCGGGCTTCGAAGCCGGTGAGGTCGGCGCGGGCCGGCTCGAGGCCGAGGTGGCCGTCGGCCGAGATGTCGAGGCGGTAGCGGCTACGCTCGGCCGCTTCGCGCAGCGGCGCCAGCTCCCGCCCGGCGACATCGCCGCCGTTGTTGGCGCGCAACAGCGAGCGCAGCGACTCCCGCAGGGCGAGCAGCCGCCGCAGGTCCTCGGGGTCGGGCTCCGGGACGTATTCGCCGGTTCGCTCGGGGATCCAGGCCGCCAGCTGCTCCGGCGTGGCGATCGCGTCAGTCTCCTCCTCGAGGTCGTGCGTGTTGACGAAGGCGGCGAGCAGACCCGCCTCGGACTCAATCGCCTTGTCCAAAGATTTAGTTGACACCGGCTATTGATTTTAGCTAGTGTTGGAGACACTGGCAAATCGATTTAGCCAGTTACGTCTTCACCGAATGCCCGAGAGGAGGCCGAAATGAGATTCGCCAGCCTAGTCCTCGCCAACGCGGCCGAGTCACAGCGGCGGATGCGCGAGCTCGCCAACCGCGAGCGCCAGGTGCGGCAGCGTCCCGGACGCTGAGTCGGCTCTAGAAGCCGCCTTCGGCGCTGCTGAGGCGGGAGACGACGATCTCCTTCCAGGCGCCGGTCGCGTCCTGCACGAGGATCTCGTTGATGCTGCCGACGCCGACGCTGCTGACCTGCTCCTCCTCCCCGACGGCACCGCTCCTGTCACTGCGGAACCGGCCAAACAGAAAAACCTGGATAAGAAACAAGACGAAGTCACGCGCTGGGGTCAGGTAGCTGAAGTGGCCGCCCCCGGCACTCCCACCTACGCTCTCCTGGAGACCACTAACACTGAACGTTTAGGCCGCTTTCGTCCCGGGTGGCAGCGCCGTTTCCCTGCAGCAACTCGAAACCCCGGCCGTGACCGACATCGCCGCTGAGGTGGCGATCAACGCACCAACCGCCAAGGCTGACTTCGCGCTGGCGATGGCCTACCGCCCGATCCTCCTCTTCGACCACGAAGAGCCGGTGCCGTGGCCGCTCTCGATCGCTGCCCTCTTCAACGAAGGTCGCGTCACCCTCTGCCACGACCAGGGCGTCGCCAAGACCGAATGCGATTCCGAACCGCTCAAGGGTCCCCAGGAACTCGAAAACAACGGCACCCATCTGCGCCTGCGCTTGCGCGACTCCCACGAACTGCGCGTGCTGGCGCGCTCGGAACTGAAGGCGGCCGAAGACGAAACCGAAGAGTCGCCGTCGACCCAGGTCCCGGGAGCGAGCAGCACAATTACGTCCACCCCGTCTCCCTGGTCAAAAACGAACGCGAACTCTTCTACCTCGATTACTGGTGGTACCTGCCCGACAACCCGGTCGGCGTCGGCGGTGGCGCCCTCTGCGGGGCGGGGTTCGTCATCCCCGGCGTCACCTGCCAGAACCACCAGTCCGACTGGGAGGGGATGACGGTCGTCGTCGACCGCACCGAAGCGAAGCCGCGGGTGACAGCCGTCCAGTACGCCCAGCACTCCGACGTCGTCCGCTACTCCTGGACCCAGCTGCGCGAACGCTGGGACAGCGACGCTCAGGTGCAGAGGTTGGTGGCGGGCATCCCCGACGCCGCCGGCCGGCCGCTGGCGTTCTCCGCCGAGGGCACTCACGCCACCTACCCGCTGCCCTGCGGCCGCTGCCACCAGGTCGCCCATCCCGACATCGCCGAGGGCCCGCGGCGCGGCGACCTGCCCTGGGTCGGCGACCTCACCAGAGCCTGCGGCAGGTCGAGCTGCCTGCAGCTGCTGCCGACCCGCGCCGGCGGCACCGAGCCAGCCCTCTGGAACGCCTACAACGGCCCGTGGGGCGAACGCCACTGCTTCCTCACTTACTACTGCGACTCCGGCTCGCCCCCGACCTCTCCCGGCAAGCAGGGGCGCTACGAGCACCCCGCCAGCTACAACGGCTACGTCAACAAGAAGTGGCAGTTCGAAAGCAAGCCGTTCGAAGAATGAGCGCCGACTAGAGCTTCTCCTGCAACCGCAGCAGGGCGATCACCGTGGTGGCGTCGCGGATCCCTGGCAGCGCCGCCGCGATCTGGGCCAGGTCGAGGCGGACGATCTCGATCTCCTCGTCCTCGTCGCGCTCACCGCTGGCCGGGGAGAGGCCGGTGGCCTCGAAGATCGTCACCTTCTCGCTGAGGAAGCCGGGACTGGGATAGATGACGTGGAGGAGGCTCCAGTGCTCGGCTTCGAGCTCCGCCTCCTCGGCGAGCTCGCGCTTGGCACACTCGAGCTCGCTCTCCCCCTCGACGTCCAGGGTCCCGGCCGGGATCTCCAGCAGCTCGTCCTCCTCGACCGCCTCGCGCGGCTGGGCAACGAGGTAGGCGAACTCCTCGTCGTAGGCCAGCACCGCAACCGAGCCGGGATGCTCGACCACCTCCCGCTCGACCTCGCTGCCGTCAGTGCGCCGGTAGCGCTTGGCGAGGAAGTCAACGTGCTTGCCCTCCTTCAAGAGCTCCCTATGCAGCAGTTCCATCCCAGCATCAAACCGAACATCTGCTTGCTGTGCTCAGCCTCGGCCAAGCTGCTGCCGAACGTGTACCGGTGAGCAGCGGGGTCGAGCGGAGGCGCAGAGCCGGGCAGCACGCTCGCGAGCAGGCGCGGGCACGATCGTGGCTTCGGTTTTTCGGCGGTTCCTTCAAGCGGAGTTTCAGCACTTGGTCTCAGGGCGCCGAAGGTGAGGAAGTCGTCGGGCAGTTGCTCGAGGAACTGGCCACTAGCGGCTGGTATGCGCTCCACGACGTCTCTTTCGGGCGCGGCAACATCGACCATGTGGTGGTCGGCCCAGGTGGACTCTTCACTATCGAGACCAAGAGCCATCGCGGCAAGGTGTTCATCAGCAGCCTCGACCAGAAGATGCTCGGTCAGGCCTATGCCGAGAAGAAGACGCTGGAAACGGTCACCGGCATGCCGGTGCGGTCACTGCTCGTCTTCAGCCAGGCCTATCTGGTCGGCAGGGTCCCGGCCTACAGCCGCGGTGTGACGATCCTGCCGGCGCGGATGCTGACCGGGTTCCTCTCACGGCAGAAGCAGGCGATGTCGGCGGAGGAAGCGGCCGCAATCTACGGACGCCTTGCACCGGCAGTCGGGCAGGCGGTCGTTTAGCGAGTCTGAGCGCAGCGTTCGACTTCGATCTGCTCCCTGGCGGTTTTGTCAACCCCTGGTTTGCAAACTCGCCAAGGGCTCAGCCGATGGTGAGGTTGGTTCCGCCCGGTGTCTTCAGTTGGTAGCTGCCCTTCCAGGTCACTGTCGTCGAGCAGAGGGGCGATCCCGAGACGAACGCGAGGATGGTTTCGGTTTTCGACAAGGTCAGTGTCGCTACTTCCGGGGCGGTTTTGTAGGTGCCGCGGGCCGCAAGAGCCCGATAGAGGCACTGGTAATAGCTTTCGTATTTGAACCTGAATGTGACCCGTTCACCTTCACCTTCGACGCTGCATTTCTTGGACCTGATGCTGAAGTTGCCCAATTCGGAGCTTTCAAAGCACCAGGGGAGACCTTCGGGCGTGACGGTGACGGCCGTACCGGGGCCGATGCAGTCTTCGCCGGGAGCTTTGCCGTGCCAGAAGCCGCTTTCGATCTGCCACTTGATTAGTTTGCCGCCGTTGGCGGCTAGGGTTCCGGAGAGTTCGGAGCTGGTGCAGACGATTCCGCTCATGCTGTAGGGGAATTCCGGTTGCCCGTCGTTGACTGCCACGACGGAGGAATTGACGGCGAGAGCGCTCCCTTCCTCTGTGAGGACGGGAGAGGCGGATGCGGTCCCCTGGACGCCCATGAGAGCGACCAGGATCAAGCCACCAATCACCTTCCTGAGCATCGCTCAAGGATACTTGATTTATTCCCTTTTTCTACTCCGAAGTTGGGAAATGCAGCGACCCCGCGTCGCCGGGGCCGGCGGCGTTCGTGCTCGGCCAGCGGCCGGTGATCGCCTTGCCGCGGGTGTAGAAGCGGACGCCCTCGGGGCCGTGGATGTGGTGGTCGCCGAAGAGGGAGTCCTTCCAGCCGCCGAAGGAGTAGAAGGCCATCGGCACGGGGATTGGGACGTTGATCCCGATCATCCCCACCTCGACCTCGCGTTGGAAGCGGCGCGCCTCGTAGCCGGAGCCAGTGAAGATCGCGGCGCCGTTGGCGTAGGAGCTGGCGTTAATCAGCCCGATCGCCTCGTCGAGGCTGGCGACCCGCACCACCGAGAGGACCGGGCCGAAGATCTCATCGCGGTAGACCGACATCTCCGCCTCGACCCGGTCGATCAGGGTCGGGCCGACCCAGAAACCGCCGCCGTTTACCTCCAGCTCGCGGCCGTCGACGGTCAGCCGCGCGCCTGCCGCCTCCCCCTGGCCGATGTAGTCGACGATCCGCTCGCGCGCCTGCGGCGTCACCACCGGCCCCATCTCCGAGCTGGGGTCGAGGCCGGGGCCGACCTTGATCTCGCGCGCCCGCCGCGCCACCTCCTCGACCAGCGGGTCGGCCACCTCGCCGACCGCAACCGCGACCGAGACCGCCATGCAGCGCTGCCCCGCCGAGCCGAAGCCGGCGGCGACGAGCTGGTCGGCGGCGTAGGCGAGGTCGGCGCCGGGGACGACGACGGCGTGGTTCTTCGCCCCGCCCAGGGCCTGCACCCGCTTGCGCTTCCCGGTGGCGCGGCCGTGGACGTAGGAGGCGATCGGGGTCGAGCCAACGAAGGAGACGGCCGCCACGTCGGGGTGGTCGAGCAGCGCATCGACCGCGACCTTGTCGCCGTGGACGACGTTGAAGACGCCCTCCGGCAGCCCCGCCTCGGCGTAGAGCTCGGCGACCAGGTTGGAGGCGGAGGGGTCGCGCTCGGAGGGCTTCAGGACGAAGGTGTTGCCACAGGCGATCGCCACCGGGTGCATCCACATCGGCACCATCGCCGGGAAGTTGAACGGGGTGATGCCGGCGCAGACCCCGAGCGGCTGGCGGAACGAGTAGGCGTCGACAGTGGTTGAGACCTGGTCGGAGAACTCGCCCTTCAGCAGCTGCGGGATGCCGCAGGCGAACTCGACCACCTCGAGCCCACGCAGGACCTCGCCCTTGGCGTCCTCCAGCACCTTGCCGTGCTCGGAGGAGACGATCCGCGCCAGCTTCTCGACGTTGGCGTTCAGGAGCTCGCGGAAGGCGAACACCACCTTGGCGCGGCGACTCAGCGACGCCTGCGACCACTCGGCGAAGGCGCCTCGCGCCGCCGCGACCGCGGCGTCGACGTCCGCCGGCTCGGCCAGCACCACCTCGGCCTGGACCTCCCCAGTGGCGGGGTCGTAGACCGGCGCGGTCCGCGTCGAGGAGCCGGCGGTCTCCTCTCCCCCGATCCGGTGCCGAATCGTGCGCGTCTCGGTCGCAGTCGGGTCCACAGACCCATTGTGACCGGGTGTGGTTGACATTAGGCCTCTTATAGAGGCCAAAACTCGACCACACCCCCTTACGAGTTGGCTAACGGATCGGCGTCGGCGGGGCTTCGCCGCGGACGACGGCGATCGCGTTGCGGGCGGCCAGCTCGGCCATCGCCGTGCGCGTCTCCACCGTCGCCGAGCCGAGGTGCGGCGCCAGGACCACGTTGTCGAGGGCGAGCAAGCCCGGCTCGACCCGCGGCTCGTGCTCGTAAACGTCGAGGCCGGCGGCGGCGATCGTCCCCGCCGCCAGCGCCTCGGCCAGCGCCCGCTCGTCGACCACCGGCCCGCGCGCCGCGTTGACCAGCGCCGCGCTCGGCTTCATCGCCTGAAGCTCCGCCGCCCCGATCAGGTGACGGGTCTCGGGCGTCAGCGGGCAATGGAGGCTGACCACGTCGGCCTCCGCCAGCAGCCGCTCCAGCGGCATCCGCTCCGCCTCCAGCGCCTTCACCACCTCGGCCGGGGCCTCATGGCGCGAGTGGTAGGCGATCTCCATCCCGAAGGCCCGCGCGCGCTCCGCCACCCGGGCGCCGATGCCGCCGAGCCCGACGATTCCGAGCAACTTCCCGCGCAACGAGCTGCCGAGCATGAAGCCCATCCCCCAGGTCCACTCCTGGCCGGAGCGGATCAGCCGGTCCCCCTCGGCGACCCGCCGCGTCGCCGCCAGCAGCAGCGCCATCGTCAGGTCGGCGGTCGCGTCGTCGAGCACACCCGGCGTGTTGGTCACGATGACGCCGAGGCGCGCCGCCGCCTCGAGGTCGACGTTGTCGTAGCCGACGGCGACGTTGGCGACACAGCGCAGCCCCGGTCCCGCCGCCTCGAGTAGCTCCTCGTCGACCCGATCGTGGAGCAGGGTGAGAACGGCACCGGCCCCTGCGACAAGCTCCAGCAGGTCGGCCCGCGGGATCGACTCCTCGCGCTCGTCGATCCGCACCTCCCCCGCCTCCCGCAGCATCCCCACCGCGGAGGCCGGAATCCGGTTGGTCACCGCGAAGAGCGGCTGCTCAGCGAGGGGCATTGCTTATAAATGATTCCCGAGACGCGGAAAACCCGACGCCCCGGGAATCAAGGAGAAAACACAACACGGCTTTTAGGGCAAGTTCAGGCATTGGTCAATCGACTGTGGAGTGTCCAATTCGTCGCGCAGATAATGTCACCCCGCTTCTAAGCCAATTTCGGCTTCAACACGACTAAACAGAGGTCGTCCTTGATCGGTCGGTCCGCCCAGGCGAGGATCGCCCGTTCGGCCTCATCCACCATTGTCCGCGCTGCCAACCCGGAGAGTGGAGCAAGCATCCCGCGCAGCCCTTCCAGGCCGAGCATCTGGCGGCCGCTGCGGACGTCGGTGGCGCCGTCGGTGTAGACGACGAGGCCCTCGCTTCCCCTCAGCGTGCTCTCATGGTTCTCCAGCTCCAGCTGCGCCTCGGCGCCGAGCAGGAAGGTCGTGCCGTCGAGGGGCAGCTCGTCGAGCTCCGGCAGGCGCAGCGGCGGGGGGTGGCCGGCGCGGGACCAGGAGATGCTCCCCTCCCCCGGCCGCAGCCGCACGCAGACGGCGCTGACCAGCTCGCGGTGTCCGCCGGGTCGATCGACGAGGGCCGCGTTGGCAAGCGTCAGCAGCTCCGCCGGGTCGCTGGTGCTGGCCGCGAAGGCAGCGAAGCGGGCCCTGATGAAGGTCGCCAGCTGCGCCGCCGCCGGCCCATGCCCGACGACGTCGCCGACGATCGCCACGGTCGAGCCGTCAGGGCCGTTGGTGAGCAGGTAGAAGTCGCCCGAGACGCCCAGTTCGGAAGGGACGAAAGCGGCAGCAGCGTCGACGTCGGGTAGGTCCGGCAGGTCGGCGGGCGTCAGCGCCGCCCGGATCGCCTCCAGTTCCTCAGCCGAGTGCTCGAGCAGGCGCAGGCGTGTAGCGACCCAGGAGACGGCGACCACCACGATCAGGAGGAAAACCGCACGGAGGGTGAGTGCCAGCGCGAATTCCGAAGTTGGGTGGATCGCGCTGCCGACCGCGTAGAGGCAGACGCAGATCAGCGCCACGACGAGGCCGGCGCGCGGGCCGAACCACCAGGCCGTGAACCCCACCGGCACCGAGTAGAAGAAGGCGATGCCGACGCTGTGCGAAGCCGCCGCCAGCCACACGGCGAAGACAACGACTACCCAACCGGCGATCCAGGCGATGCGGGTGGTTCGCGTTAGTCCCCGTCCCAAACTGCGCGCAACATACAGCGGATCCGCCTCGCCTACTGCCTATTCAGGCTCGGGGGCTTCCTCTCCCGGCCAGGAGCCGGTCAGCTTGGCGAAGGAGGTGCGGCTGCCGTGGTCGACCAGCCCTTTGACGAGGCGGAAGATCGCCCCCTCCAGGACCAGCGCCGCGAGCAGCTTCGGCCAGGAGAACTCGCGGTGCTCGGGGCTCGGTGGCTCCTCGTCGTCGATCAGGCCCCAGACCCGTTCGAACACCTTCTGGCCGACGAGGCCGGCGATCAGGCCGAGGACGATTCTGAACGGGGTGAAGATCAACTTCATGGGTGCTCCTCCTTAGGTGGTCTTCTGCTTGGGCGCGTCGCGCGGCTCGAGCTGAATCTCCTGCTCTGCCTGCGGCAGGCCTTCCTCGATCTCGGCGCTGCGCTCGCGCTCGGCATTCAGCTGGTGGCCGAAGAGGATCGCCAGGTTGGTGATCCAGAACCAGAGCAACAGTACGACCAGGCCGGCGAGCGTGCCGTAGGTCTTGTCGTAGGAGCCGAAGTTGGCGACGTAGAAGGCGAACCCGGCGGAGGCGAGCGCCCAGACGACGATCGCGACAATCGCCCCGGGGGTGACCCAGCGGAAGCCGCGCACCTTGGCGTTCGGCGAGGCGTAGTAGAGGACGTCGACCATGAAGATGAAGATCAGCGCCATCACCGGCCACTTGGCGACGTTCCAGATGTCGACCGCGGTGCTGCTGAGGCCGATCGGCCCCGCGATCGCTTCCACCACCGGCCCGGTGAGGACGAGGCCGACGGCGAGCAGCGCCATCAGCACGATCATCGCCAGCGTCACCGCGATCTGCAGCGGCCGCAGCTTCCAGAACGGCCGCCCCTCCGGGGTCTCATAAATGATGTTGGAGGCGCGGATGAAGGCGCCGACGTAGCCGGAGGCCGACCAGAGCGCCAGCGCCAGGCCCAGGACGAAGGCGAAGCCGGCTGCGCTCTGGTCCTTGACGATCGATTCGATCGGGCCCTTGAAGGTTTCGGCGCTCGATTCGGGGCCGAGTTCGGTGATGATTTCGGTCAGCTTCGCGGTCGTCGTCTGCGAGTCGCCGAAGATCCCGAGCAGCGAGACCATCGCGATCAGCGCCGGGAACAGCGCCAGCAGCCCGTAGTAGGTGAGCGCCGCCGCCCAGTCGCTGAGGTTGTCCTCCTGGAACTCCCTCACGGTCCGCTTCAGGATCGCCATAGGGCTTTGCTGCCCGCGCCAAGCCTCTTTCTAACTAGCGATCCGGCACCTCCAGCTCCACCTCGCTCGCGGGCTTGTCCTCGCGCAAGCCTTTGTAGGCGCTGTGGCGGAGGATCCCCTCCTTGGTCATCTCGCGGAACTCGACCTCGGCGACCAGGCGCGGCTCGACGAAATGGGCGCCTTTCGGCGGTTTGGGACCGGCGCCGAAGGGGCTCGTCTTGCGCTCCAGCGGCGCCAGGCGGGTGGCGATTGCGGTGAGGTCGTCGTCGGTGAACCCGGTCCCAACTTTGCCCGCGTAGCGCAGGGCCGGCTTGCCGCCCTCGTGCTCGAAGTAGCCGACCAGGAGCGCGCCGATCTGGCCACGCCGGCGGCCCTCGCCGGGGGTCCAGCCGCCGATCACCAGCTCCTGGCGGTTGACGTTTTTCACCTTCAGCCAGGCGGCGTTGCGCTTGCCGGGGGCGTAGGTGGAATCGAGGCGCTTCAGCATCATCCCCTCCAGACCCTGCTGCTTGCTCGCCTCTAGCAGCTCCTTCGCGTGGCCGACCGAGTGGCGGGGCGTCTGCCAGCTCTCCCCCGCCAGCTCCAGCCCCTCGAGGATCTCGCGGCGGCGGCTGTAGGGCTCGGCGGTGAGGTTGTGGCCGTCGAAGTAGAGGAGGTCGAAGATGACGTAGACGACCGGGTGGCTTTTCATCCGTCGCCGGACCACGTTCGCGTCGGTCTGGTGGATGCGCTGCTGCAGGCGCTCGAAGCTGGGCTTGCCGCTCTCGTCGAAGACGACCAGCTCGCCGTCGAGGACGGCGTCGCGGGAGCCGAGCTGTCGCGTCAGCCGCCGCACCTCCGGGTACTGGGCGGTGACATCGTGGAGGTTGCGGGTCTGCAGCGCCAGGCGGCCGGGTTTGCAGTAGGCGATCGCCCGCACCCCGTCCCACTTCACCTCGACCGCCCAGCCGGCGTCGTCGCCCGGCAGGGTCGAGAGCCGGGCTAGCATCGGCACCACCTTGTCGGGGAACGGGTCGCGCTCGCGAGTGGGCGGGTCGATCCGGTGGATCATCCAGTCCTGGGCGGCTTTGCCGGCGTGGAAGAGTGCGTAGCGGCCCTGCAGCCGCTCGCCGTGGAACTCGACCATCACTTTCTCCGGCTCCCACTTCTCCAGCTCGTAGGTACCGGCGTCCCAGATCTTCATCGTCCCGGCGCCGTACTCGCCCTTTGGGATCTCCCCCTCCCACTCCAGGTAGGAGAGCGGGTGGTCCTCGGTGTGGATCGCCTTGCGGTTCTCCTCGGGGGTCTCCGGGATGCCGTTGGGGATCGCCCAGGAGGCGGCGACGCCGTCGTGCTCGAGCCGCAGGTCCCAGTGCAGGCGGCGGGCGCTGTGTTCCTGGACGACGAAGCGCGGCGCGCCTTTCTTCTTGCGGCGGCGTTTCGGCGCCGGCTCCGCGGTCTTGCCGAAGTCGCGCTTGCGCTCGTACTCGCCGAGCTCCTTCTTCGCCTTGCCTTTGGCGGGCACGCCTCAGACCTACCCGCGCCAGGCTTGCCAGTAGCGACGCAGGCGGCGACCGTAGGCCTTCGGCGGCTCAGCGTAGAGACGGCGGCCGAGGGCGAAAGCCTCGACGGCGAGCTGCGCCTGCCGCGCGTCGATCGCCGCCTCCAGCGCCTGCGTCTCCTCCTCGCCCAGCTGCCGTTCGCCCAGGTCCTGCCTCAGCACGGCGAGGTCGTGGTGGTCACCGAGCAGGTTGGTGAGGCGGTGGGCCTCCTCGGCGGCGGCACCTAGCGGACCGCTCCAGGCGGGACCGAGCAGGCGTAGCTGGTACCAGAGGTCCTTCGCCCGTTTGCGCCAGTCGTGGAAGCTCTCCTCGCTCTGGTCGGCCGCCGCGATCGCCATCGCCCGGTGGCCGCGACGGTAGGCGCGCTTCACCTCGCCGCCGACGAGCTTCCAGGAGTCTCCTTCGAGAGGCCAGCTCTGGATCCCCCTCAGGCCCTCCTCGATCAGGCCGATCGCCGCCTCCGCATGGGCGGTGTTGACTGCTGCCTCCCGGTCACGGTCGAGGATCTGCCGCCAGGTCTCGATCGCCTCCCGCGGCAGCCCACCATCCCGTTCGCCGAGAGCGTCCAGCGTCTTCAGCTTCACCTCGGCGTCGCGGCTCGCCGATAGCGCCTGCGCCGCGTCGCGGTAGCGCCGGTTTTCCTCCTTATAGAGACGCTGCGGGAGGGAGCCGCGAGCCATGCGCAGGACCGCCCGCAGTTTCTTCATGTCTTTGCGGGCGCCGTGGATGGCCTCGGCGGGGTCTTCGCCATTGCCCCGGAGGCGCTCGAGCGCCTTTTCGGCCCGAGTGGCAGCGACCCGCTTCAGGCCCGCGCCGAGCTCCTCGCTTCCCTTCAGTTCGTAGCTGCGATCTACCTCCGACGGCATGGGCGCATCGTAGGATGCGGTACTTGCGCACGCCTCGGTTTTTCCTACTTGTCTTCTGTCTTGCCCTACTGGGGCTTGCTCCCGAGGCGGCCGCGAGCGAACCGTTCTTTCCCCACGCCGGCAGCCGCGCCTACGACGTCGGCCACTACGACGTTCGCCTCTCCTACCGGTCCAGCGGGCGCGTTCGCGCCGCGACCTCGATCGGCGCCCTCGCCTACCGGCCGCTCGCCCGGTTCTCCCTCGACTTCTTCGGGCCGCGCGTCACCGGGGTGGAGGTGAACGGCAAGGCGGCGCGGTTCAAGCGCGACGCCGGCAAGCTGCAGGTATTCCCGCCCGAACCGATCGCTGTGAACAGCCACTTCTCCGCGGTCGTCCGCTACGCCGGTACCCCGCCGAAGATCACCGACCCCGACGGCTCGCAGGAGGGCTGGTACCCGACCGACGACGGGGTGCTGGCGGTCGGCGAGCCGCAGGGGACGGCCGCCTGGATTCCCTGCAACAACATCCCGGCCGACAAGGCCTCGGTCTCGTTCGAGATCACC